>JBCBYE010000414.1:0-4456 GCA_039816075.1 Pseudomonadota bacterium
CCGCCCTGCCCGGCCGCGCCGAGGCGGCCAACCGCGTGCCGGAGGAGGCCTGGGCGCCGAAGCCGGCGCTGAACCCGTCCTTCGCCGATGCGGGCCGCGCGGTGACGGCGGAGCGCACGAACGCCGAATACAACAACTTTTACGAGTTCGGCTCCCACAAGGGGATCTACCGCGCGGCGCAGCAGCTGCGCACCGATCCCTGGACCATCGTCATCGACGGCGAGGTGTCCAAGCCGATGGAAATCGGCATGGAGGATCTGCTGGCCAGGATGCCGATCGAGGAGCGCATCTATCGCCACCGCTGCGTTGAGGCGTGGAGCATGGTGGCGCCCTGGATCGGCTTCGAGCTGCGGCACCTGATGGCGCTGGTGGAGCCCACGTCCAAGGCCCGCTACGTGCGGATGGAGACGCTGGCGGACCGGGACACCATGCCGGGGCTGCGCCAGCACTGGTATCCGTGGCCCTACACCGAAGGGCTGACCGCGGCGGAGGCGGCGCATCCGCTGTCCTTCATGGTCGTCGGGGCCTACGGCAAGGTGCTGCACAAGCAGTTCGGCGCGCCCATGCGCTTGCACGTGCCGTGGAAGTACGGGTTCAAGCTGCTCAAGAGCATCAACCGCATCAGCTTCGTCGAGGAGCGTCCAGTGGGGTTCTGGGAGGAACTGCAGGGCGCCGAATACGGGTTCTGGGCCAACGTGAACCCGGAATTCGACCATCCCCGCTGGACCCAGGCGGAGGAGCGGGTGCTGGGCACGGGCGACAAGATCCCCACGCAGCTCTACAACGGCTATGCCGAAGAGGTGGCGGGGCTTTACAAGGACATGGACCAGAGTTCGCGCGAACTGTGGTTCTGAGCGGGGTCAGCGGCCCTCGTCCGGGGGCGTCGGCGGCGTCGGCGCGACGCCCCGGTGGGTGATGCGGCGCAGGACCCATTCGAACGGGCCCTGAGCGAAGCGTCGGTTCCACAGGATCGTCAGACCGATCAGCAGGCAGGTCGTCGCCAGCGCGAGGGCGACGGCGGCGGCGAGGCCCACGGCGCCCCAGAGGTCCAGGCCGAAGGGGACGAAGACGACGCCGCCGAGCAGGATCGACTGTCCCAGATAGATAGTCAGGCTGCGCCCGCCCGCCTGCAGGATCGGCCGGAACCGGGCCGAGGGCGGGCGCGAGACGGCGGCGATCAGGCCCAGATAGCCGGCGGTGGCCACGGGCGCCGCGACGAAGATCAGCGCCCAGCCGGCGGGCTCGGACCCCGCCTGCAGCACCGCGGCGCCGAGGAGGCTGACGGCGAGGCCCGGGGCCAGCGCCCAGACGCGCGCGCGGCGCCAGAGCGGGTGCGCCGGCGCATCGATCATGCCCGAGCGCACGGCCGCGAGACCCAGGCAGAACCAGCCCAGGGCGATGGGCCCCTGCATCAGCAGCGCCAAGGGCCAGACGATGGCGAAGTTGAGGGCGCGGCGGGCGAGCACGTCGGCCAGGGACCCGTCGGTCATGATCGGCGCGTCGGGCGGGAGGGGCGGAGGCTCCCCGGGGACGAAGGCGAGGCCGGCCCAGAGCAGCGACCCGCCCACCGCGAGGCCGGCGCCGAGGCGCACGAGGCCGCTGACGCTGCGGTTGCGCAGTCGCCAGAGAAGGGCGCCGGCGACGCCGTAGAGCGCCAGAATGTCGCCGGGAAAGAACAGCAGGCCATGCAGAACGCCCAGCAGGATCAGGCCGAGCATGCGATTGCGGTGCAGGCGGCCCGCGGGCAGGCCGCGGCGCTCCGCACTTTGGATCTGGAAGGCGAGGCCGACGCCGAACATGAACGAGAAGAGGCCGAAGATCTTCATCGAGGCCAGCCCGTTCACCAGCAGCTCGACCGCCTGGTCAAGCGCGGAGGGGTCGGCCGCGGCGGCGGGCCCCTGGAGGATGGGGAAGGCGATGAAGCCGACATTCACGACGACGATGCCGAAGAGCGCCGCGAGGCGCAGGTAATCGGGCATGAGGCTGCGGTCGGTCATCGCGATCTCCGCCGTGGAACGGGCGCCGCCGCAGCGCGCAGGCGGCGAGCCGGCAAAAAAAAGACCGGACGCAAGCGTCCGGCCAAGTCCAACAGGGAGGTGCAGCCAATGCCGAAGTGCAACGGTGTTGCAACGCATCGGCTACGCAAAAAGAGATAGGGCGTGCCCGCCGAGTGAGCAACCGCAACAAACGGTTTAGGCGATGCAGCATAGCGGATTTGCAACAGCTGCATATCTGGCGGTCGTTTGCCTAGACGGAGAGCAGACCGTCCTTTTCGAGCTCTTCGAGCACGAAATCACGGAACACGGCGACGCGTTTGGAGCGGCGCAGCTCCGTGGGGTAGACGAAGTAGACGTTGGTCGGCTCCGACGCGAGCTGCGGCGCGACGTTGACCAGATCGGTGCCGCCCTGCGCCAGATAGTCGGGCAGCGCGCAGACGCCGAGCCCGTTCACCGCGGCGGTATAGAGGCCGAAGTAATTGTTCACCGTCATGCGCCCGCCGGTGGCGCGGGCGATGAGGGGCGCGAACCAGCTTTCGCCGGCCGAGACCTGGGGCGTGCCCGGGCTGTGGCCGATGAGACGGTGGCGGGCGAGGTCCGCCTCGTTCTCCGGCGCGCCGTGGCGCTCGATATAGCCGCGGGAGGCGTAAAAGCGCATGGTCACGGCGAAGAGACGGCGGCGGATAAGGTCGGCCTGGCTCGGCTCCTTCATGCGGATGGCGACGTCGGCCTCGCGCATGGGCAGGTCGAGCACGGCCTCGGTCAGCTTCAGGTCGAGGCTGAGATCGGGGTGCTGGGCGAAAAGACGCTCCAGCCGCGGGGCCAGCCACATGGTGCCGAAGCCCAGGGTCGAGGTCACGCGCAGCTCGCCGTAGACGTCGTCCTTGGCGTCGGAGATGCGGGCCGAGGCCGTGGAGAGCTGGCGCGTCATCTCCTTGGTGGCGGAGAACAGCAGCTCCCCCTGCTCGGTCAGCAGCAGGCCCCGGGCGTGGCGGTGGAAGAGGGTGGCTCCCACCTCCTCCTCCAGCCCGCGGATTTGGCGGGAGACGGCCGATTGCGACAGGTGCAGCGACTCGCCCGCATGGGTCAGCGAGCCGGCATCCGCGACGGCGTGGAAGATCCGCAGCTTGTCCCAGTCCATGGCTTGGCGTCTCCCGTTGCCGCGCGGCCATCTTCGGGACCATCGCCGCGGCATTTAATCCGGGCGCCCTGCCGCGGTCAAAGTCCGCGTGCTAGGCTGAGACGATGTCAATCAGATCGACCGGAGCGGCGACATGGCCCCCAGACCCCAGCGCATTCCCGCCGCCGCCCGTCGCCGGCGCCTTTCGGCCCTGCGCGCGCCGTTCGCGGCGGCCGCGGCCCTGTGGGCGGTCGCCGGCCCCTGGGGCGGGCCCATGAGCGGGCCCTGGACGGCGCCTGTCGCGCAGGCGCAGCAGGTGTCGCGCGATCCGGTGCCGGAGCTGGCGGGGACCTACAAAGGCCTCGGGTCGGCCCGGGGCATGGAGCTGCGCATCAACGAGGGGACGCGCCCCGGCGGCTTTTTCCGCGACTCCAACGGGACGGAGGCGGAGATCGGCGGCGGCTGGCGCGACGGCGGGCTGGAGTTTCTGCTGAACTTCCCGGGCCGCCCGGTGTTCGCGCGCGCGGTGCCGGTCACTCTGGGCCTGCAGCTGACGGTGGTGCCGTTCGGCGCGGACGGCGCGCCCGACGGCGCCGAGGCGCGCATCCTCGCCTTCGTGCGCGAGGGGGTGCGGGTGCCGGAGCAGCCGCCGCTCTACCAGCCCGCGCCGGTGCGCGACGACGGAGAGAGCGACCCGGACGTGTTCCTGGCGAGCTATCAGTTCTGGGAGCCGGACGGGGTGGTGAACGGGTTTTCCAACATCGGCGCGCGCTACCGCACCATCCTGCGCATGTTCCCGCAGGTGCATGCGGACGTGCTGTGGAAACTGTGCCAGAGCGCGCGGCGGCAGGACCTGGTGGCCGAGGCGCTGCGCGGCCAGGGCGCGCGCTGCGCCGACATTCTGGAGACGGTGGACCGGCTGCAGCGCAGCGGACGCTTCACCGCGTGGAAGCAGGCGGTGGAGCAGCAGATCGCCGAGCTGATCGTGCCGGTGCAGTGCGCCCGCGGCTACGTGGTGCGCGAGGCGATCTGCGCGCCGGCGTCACGCCGGATCGCGGATGCGGCCGTGTCGTTGGAGACGGTGGGATCCGCCCTGGCGCGCTGGCGCTGAGGGAGGCCCTGCGATCGGGCGCGCAGGCCGATCGGCGGAGGCGGCCCTGGGCGACGGATCGCGGAGCGGCGCCTGAGCGGAGTCGAAAAGGCGCGGCCACGGAAGACCGTGCGGCCGCGCCCCCTGAAATTCGTGCGACCGCGTGGGTCGGCCGCCGCGTCAGTCGACGCCGTCGGCCAGATCCTTGGCGCCGCCCGACGCGGCGCCCTCGGTCCAGGCATCGCCCCA
>JBCBYE010000807.1:0-1851 GCA_039816075.1 Pseudomonadota bacterium
CCGGCGCCTCCGTCCCGCCGGAGGCGCTGGCGCGCTTCGACCGCGTGGCGCTGCTGTTCGAGGACGCGGATGCCGAGGCCAAGGCCCGCGCCCGCGACGACTGGCGCGCCGTCTCGGCCGCGGGGATGACGGCCGAGTACTGGGCCGAGGCCGGCGGGCGCTGGACCAAGAAGATGGAGACCGGCGGCGGCTGAGCTAACTCGTGAAGGCGGTTCCCCGCCGCCGCCGTCCTCTTTCGCTCCCGTCGCGCTCCCGTCGCGCAACCGTCGTCGAACCGTCGCGCGGGTGTCGCGGCCGCCCGGCACGAGAACGAAACCCCTTCAGGAGAACCCGCCATGTCCCTTCCCGTCCTCGGCGCCGCCATTTCGGTCGGCGAAATCGCCACGTTCCGCGACTGGCTGCTGGAGGCCCCCCGCCCGGTGGAGCTGCAGGACTTCATCTTTTCCGGCGTGCTCGACGGCGACTGGAAGACGCTGGCTCAGCTCGCGTCGTCGAAGCTGGACGGTCACCAGGGGCCGCTGGGCATCCACGGGCCGTTCTGGGACCTGCCGCTCAACGCCTCCGACCCGCTGATCCGCAGCGCGGTGCAGACCCGCTTCCTGCAGGCGCTGGAGGTGTGCGAGACGCTGGGCGCGACGCTGATGGTCGTGCACTCCCCCTTCAGCACCTGGCACGAGCAGAACGATTTTCTCTATGGCGGCGACGGCGACGTCATCGACAAGACGGTGGAGACGCTGGCCCCCGTGGTCGCCCGTGCGCGCGAGGCGGGCGTGGTGCTGGCCGTGGAGAACATCCAGGACCAGCTGCCGGAGCGGCGGCTGAAGCTGGTGGAGGCGCTGGGCCGCGACGCGGCCGGCGTCTCGCTCGACACCGGTCATGCGCACTACACGCATGTCAGCTTCAACGGCCGGCCGGTGGACGTGCATGCCTCGTCCGCGGGCGAGGCGCTGGTGCATGTGCATCTGCAGGACGCGGACGGCTATGCGGATCGGCACTGGGCGCCGGGGATGGGCAGCATCCTGTGGCGCCCCCTGTTCAAGGCGCTCGAAGGCTGTCCGAACGCGCGTCTGATCCTGGAGCTGCGGGATCACGCCACGATCCCGCAGGGGGCCAAGCACCTGACGGATATGGGCCTCGCCGTCTGAGGCGGGACCTCCGGGGTCTCCGCGCCGGTCCGGCCCCGAGAGGGTCGGCGCGGCGGTCAGGGCGTCAGGATCAGCCGGTCGCCTTCCAGCGTCACGCGCGAAAACCGGCTGATCAGGTCCATGCCGAGCAGGGACTGAAAGAGATCGCCGCCGTTGACGTTGGCGCGCACCTCGCGCAGCTCCTGCCCGGCGATCTCCAGCCGAGCGAGCCTGACCGGGGCCGTCGCCACCACGCCGTTGGCGGTGGAGGCGCGGCCGGTGAAGGCCAGCCGCGCCGGATCGAGCCCGACCCGGCGGGCGTCGTCCCGGGTCAGCACGGTGGAGGTGGCGCCGGTATCGACGAGAAAGCGCACGGCGGCGCCGTTGACCTCGGCATCGATATGAAAATGCCCGTCGGTCTCGCGCCGCAGCTCCAGCGAACCGTCCGACAGGGCGATGGGCGCGGCGGGGTTCAGCGCCCGGATCAGGTCGTCCTTCATGCCGAAGCCGATCATCAGCGCCACGAAGATCAGGCCCCAGGTCAGGGCGTCGCGCAGGCCCGTGCTGAGCCGTCCGCGATAGGCGGCGAAAACGCCGGACATCACGGCGGCGCCGAGGATCGTGAGGTAGACGAGGCGGGAGAGTTCGAAATCATCCATGGCCCCCATATCGGCCGTCGACCTGCCCGGGAAAAGGCCCCCGCGCGCCGGTTTCGCGCGCCGGCGCC
>JBCBYE010000366.1:0-4951 GCA_039816075.1 Pseudomonadota bacterium
CGGCGGTCCCTGCGGCCCGATACGCCCAAGCTTGGCGTTCGGGGGGGCGGCGAACCGGGGAGGGCGCTATGGCGGGCTTCGATGCGGTCGTGGTGGTGGACTGGTCCTCCGCCGCGACGCCGACGACGGGCAAGGACAGCATCTGGTGGGCCCTGCACCGCGTCGGCGACGCCGCCGAGACGCGGCTGGAGAACCCGGCCACGCGCGCCGCGGCCGAGGCGCAGCTGCTGGATCTGCTGCGCGACGAAATCGCCGCCGGCCGCCGCGTGCTGATCGGCTTCGACTTTCCGTTCGGCTACCCCGAGGGCTTCGCCGACGCCGCCTTCGGCCCGGGCGCCTGGCGGGCGGTCTGGGCCGGGCTGAGCGAGACGGTTCAGGAGCGGCCGGGCAATGTGAACACGCGCTTCGCCGCCGCCGCCGAGATCAACCGCCGCATGGCGCAGGACGGCCCCTTCTGGGGCTGCCCGCCGACCCAGAGGCATGACGGCCTCGGCCCGCTCAAGCCCCGTCAGGAGGGCGGGCTGAGCGAGTGGCGCGCGGTCGAGCATGCGGCGCGGGCGCGCGGGGCGCGGCCGAAAAGCTGCTGGCAGCTGTCCGGCGCCGGAGCCGTGGGCGGCCAGGTGCTGACCGGCATTCCGGCCGTGGCGCGGCTGCGCGGGGCGCTGGACGGCGCGGCGGAGATCTGGCCCTTCGAGACCGGCCTCGCCGCGTCGGACGCGCCGGTGGTCTTCGCCGAAATCTATCCCTCGCTGGTGGCCATCGCTCCGCGCGAGGGCGAGCCCAAGGACGCCGCGCAGGTGCGCGCGACCTCGGCCCATTTCGCGGCGCTGGCCCGGGCGGGGCGGCTCGACGCTCTGTTCGCGGCGCCGGGGGCGGAGCCTGGGGTGCGCACGGCGGTCGCGACGGAGGAGGCGTGGATCCTCGGCGTGGAGCTGTTCGGCGAGGCCGAAACGGATACCGCCGCCGCGACCGCCGGCGCCCTCGATGCGCGGCTGCGCGCCGCCTGGGCCGAGGCCTGCGGCCGGCGGGAGACGGCGGAGGCGGTCGAGATAGGTCCGGGCGCCGCGGAGGCGGCGGCCCGGGCGCTGGCCGCGGGCGCGCCGGTGATCTGCGACGGCGCGCCGGTGGCGGCCGGTTTGCCGGCGGGACGGGCCGAGGCCCTGGGCGAGGATGCGGCCGCCTGGGCCGCGCTGTCGCCGGGCTGGGGCGGTGCGGTTCTGGCGTTGGGCGAGGGGCCGGGCGCCGCGCGGGCGCTCGCGGCGGCCTTGGCGGGGTCTGGGTCTGGGTCTGGGTCTGCGGTTGGGGCGGAGACCGGGTCGGCCGCATCCGCGCCGCCGGCGGCGATCCTGGCGTTCAGTTCGGGCCTCGACGGGGCCGAGGCCGCCAAAGCGGCGCTTGCGGAGGCGGCGGAGGCGGCCGGCGTGGCGCTGATCCGACTGCCTGGCGCGGAGGGCGGCCTGGGGCTGGCGGTGGCGACGCTGAGGGTTCTGGCAGCCGGGTGAGTTCCGGGCGTTCGGCGGGGGGCTCGGCGTTTTCGCGTGCGTCCGCGCGCGGGCGGCGCTGGTCGAGGCCTTCGAGGCGGTATGGCGGTTCGCGGCCCGGTCGCGCCGTGCCGTGCCGTGCCGGGCCGAATTCCGAAGCTGCGGCGCCGTGGGCGGCGATCCCGTGTCCCTCCCTGCGGCGCCCTTCGAGCGGTGCGGAACCGGTCCTCGATCCGCGTCTGCGGATCGGCGCGGGCCTGCGGCCCGCGCGCGCGGCGTCTTCGCCGCGCAGGACCGCTGCGCGACGGGATCAGGCGGGGCCGGAGACGCCGGCGTCGGCGAAGCTGGCCATGTCGCGGAGCATCGCCGCGGCCGCCCGGGCCAGGGGCCAGGCCAGCAGGGCGCCGGTGCCCTCGCCCAGGCGCAGGCCAAGATCGAGCAGAGGCTCCGCGCCCAGCGCCTCGAGCGCCGCGGCATGGCCCGGCTCGGCGGAGCGGTGGGCGAAGACGAAGGCGCGCTCCACCCCCGGCGCCAGGGCCCGCGCCGCCATGGCCGCCGAGGTCGCGATGAAGCCGTCCACCAGCACCGGGCGCCGCGCCTCGGCCGCGCCGATCATGGCGCCGGCCATCATGGCGATCTCGAAGCCGCCGACCTCGGCCAGCGCCTCCATCCCCGACAGGCGCGGCGCGGTGCGGGCGGCGGCGGCCTCCAGCACCTCGGCCTTGCGCGTCACGCCGGCGCGGTCGAGCCCGGTGCCGGGACCCGCCAGCGCCCCCGGCGCCTGGCCGGTCAGCTTGGCCAGCACCAGCGCGGCGGCGGAGGTGTTGGCGATGCCCATCTCGCCGAAGGCCAGCGCATCGGCCTCCGCCGCGACCTCGGACGCCAGGGCGCGCCCGGCCTCCACCGCCGCTTCGGCGGTCCGGCGCGGCATGGCGGGGCCTGCGGCGCTGTCGGCCGTGCCGGCGCCCATGCGCCGGTCGATGAGGTCGGGGTGTTCGAGGCGCTCCGCCACGCCGGCGTCCACGACGCGGATGTCGGCCCCCAGCGTGCGCGCGAAGACGTTGGCCGCCGCGCCGCCGGCCAGGAAGTTCAGCACCATCTGCGCCGTCACCGCCTGCGGAAAGGCCGAGACGCCGCGCGCCGCGATGCCGTGATCGGCGGCGAAGATCAGCAGCGTGCAGCGGTCCATCCGCGGCGCGGGATCGCCGGAGGCGACGGCGAGGCGGGCGGCCAGCGCCTCGATCCCGCCGAGGGCCCCGAGCGGCTTGGTCTTGCCGTCGATCCGCGCCTGAAGGGCGGCGAGGAAGTCGGCGTCGGGGGCGGGGAGCGGGGCGTAGGTCATGGATCGGGCTCGGATCGGTTGGCGACGGGGGCCTCGCTTCCCATTCCGCGGCGCGGGGCGCAAGCGCTTGACTTGCCGCGGCGCGGGGCGAGGCTGGCCGCGCCCCCGATCCCCTCGTCGCCGCCGGAGCCGCGCCCCATGTCCGACATCGCCCGCCTGACCGTCGCCGCGCTGGAGGCCCATGGCTTCGAGCGCCTGTTCTGCCTGCCCGGCGTGCAGAACGACGATTTCTTCGACGCCCTGTTCGATGCGCAGGACCGGCTGCCGCCTATCGTTGCGCGGCACGAGCAGGCCTGCAGCTACATGGCCGCGGGGGCGGAGCAGGCGAGCGGTCGGCCGCAGGCCTATTGTGTGGTGCCGGGGCAGGGCGTGCTGAACGCCGCCGCCGGGCATTCGGTGGCGCATGCGCTGGGCGCGCGGGTGCTGGCGCTGATCGGGCAGATCCCGACGGGGATGATCGGACGCGGCTTCGGCGCGCTGCACGAGATCGAGGATCAGACCGCGGCGCTGCGCACGATATCGAAGCGGATCGAGGCGGTGCGCGGGTCCGAAGGGGCCGTGGAGGCGATGGCGCGGGCGATGCGCGCCGTCACCTCCGGCCGGCCGGGCACGGCGGTGCTGGAGGTGCCGGCGACGGAGTGGGCGAAGCCGATAGATTGGAACGCCGCGGCGCTGCAGGGCGAGGTGGAGGTCGTGCCGCTGCCCGAGGCGCAGCTGGACGCCGCCGCCGCCGCCCTGGCGCGGGCGCAGCGGCCGGTGATCCTGGCAGGCGGCGGCGCGCGCGATGCGTCGCCGGCCCTGACCGCCCTGGCGGAGGCGTTGGGCGCGCCGGTGTCCGGCGGGCTCAACGGCAAAGGCGCGATCGATGCGCGCCATCCGCTGTGGCTGGAGCTGCCGGCGATGCATAGGCTGTGGCCTGAGGCGGACGTGGCGCTGGGCGTGGGCACGCGGTTGCTGCCCCTGGGAGAGTGGGGCGTGGACGAGGCGCTGACGACGGTCCTGCTGAGCGCCGATCCCGAGGCGGCGGGGCGCGTCGGCGCCGACCTGCCGGTGGTCGCGCTGGCCGAAGAGGCGCTGCCGGCGCTGATCGAGCGGGTGCAGGCCCTTCGCGGCGGACCCGCCGACTGGGGCGGCCGCATCGTGGAGGAGCGGGGGCGGCTGGCCGACGACCTGGAAACCGTGGCGCCGCAGATGGATTACATCCGCGCCCTGCGCGGGGCGCTCGGCGAGGACGGGGTGCTGGTGGAGGACCTGACGCAGGTCGGCTTCACCGCGCGCTACGCTTACCCGACCTACCGGCCACGGACCTATCTGAGCTCCGGCTACTCGGGGGCGCTGGGCTGGGCCTATCCGGCGGCGCTGGGCGCCAAGACGGCGCTGCCGGGGGCGCGGGTCGTCTCGATCCAGGGCGACGGCGGGTTCATGTACGCCTCCAACGAGATCGCGACGGCCGTGCATCATGGCATCGACGCGGTCGCGGTGGTCTTCGACGACGGCGCCTATGGCAACGTCAAGCGCATCCAGCAGGAGCGGTTCGGGCACAACCGGACCATCGCATCCGACCTGACGAACCCCGATTTCGCGGCGTTCGCGCGCAGCTTCGGCGCGCTGGGGCTGGAGGCGGACGGGCCGGCGGCGCTGGGCGAGGCGTTGGAGGAGGCCTTCGCGGCGGAGCGTCCGACGGTGATCCGCGTGCCGGTGCGCACGCCCATGGCGAGCCCCTGGCCCTTCATCTTCCTGCGCGGCGGGCGCGGCGCCGCCGGGCCGTTGCGGCGGGACAGCCTGCTTTGACGATGCGCCCGGCGGCGCCGGGCGAGACCGTCCTGCCTGACGGCGGGGCCTGTCGGCCCCGGGCCGGCTGCGCCGCGCTCGTCGGCCGGGGGCTTGCGATTCCGGGCCGCGCTTTCACGCGGCGGCCGGCCGGAAGGCCGGCGGGCCCTTGCGATGCGAGGGTCGCGACGGCGGCGCCCTGAACAGCCCAATCCCGCCCATGGCGGGGCCCGGGCGATGCGGGGGAACCGCGGCTGCGGTCGCGTTCTCGAAAGACGGGCCGTGGCGCTTTCGACGCAGATGCCCGGGTGCGACCGCTTGCGCGACGGCGGCCGCGCGGCTCGCGCGCCCCTCCGCC
>JBCBYE010000490.1:0-3850 GCA_039816075.1 Pseudomonadota bacterium
AAGGCCGCCAAGGGGAGCCGCCATGAAGTCGTCGCGCATCGTCAAGCAGATCCTCGCCAATTACGAGGGCGACACGCCCGGCGTGAAGGCGAACCTCAACCGCATGCTCATGACCGGAAAGCTCGGCGGCACCGGCAAGATGATCATCCTGCCCGTCGATCAGGGCTTCGAGCATGGGCCTGCGCGCAGCTTCGCCCCGAACCCCGCCGGCTACGATCCGCACTACCATTACCAGCTCGCCATCGACGCGGGCCTCAACGCCTACGCCGCGCCGCTGGGCATGATCGAGGCGGGCGCCGACACCTTCGCCGGCCAGATCCCCACGATCCTCAAGGCGAACTCCGCCAACTCGCTGATGTCCTCGACCGCCGGCAAGGATCAGGCCATCACCGCCAGCGTGGACGACGCGCTGCGCCTCGGCTGCGCCGCCATCGGCTTCACGATCTATCCCGGCTCCGACTGCGGGTTGGAGATGTTCGAAGAGATCTCCGAAATGCGCGAGGAGGCGGCCGCCAAGGGCGTCGCCACGGTCATCTGGTCCTACCCGCGGGGCGAGAGCCTGAGCAAGGAGGGCGAGACGGCCATCGACATCGCCGCCTACGCCGCGCAGATCGCCGCGCTGCTGGGCGCCCATGTCATCAAGATCAAGCTCTCCACCGATCATCTGGAGCTGGGCGAGGCCAAGAAGGTCTACGAGGCGCAGGAGATCGATGTATCGACGCAGGCCAAGCGCGTGGCGCACTGCATGCAGGCCTCGTTCAACGGCCGTCGCATCGTGGTGTTCTCGGGCGGCGCGAAGAAGGGCGAGAACAGCGTGTTCGACGATGCCCGGGCCATCCGCGACGGCGGCGGCAACGGCTCCATCATCGGCCGCAACACCTTCCAGCGCCCGCGCGACGAGGCGCTGGAGATGCTGGGCAAGCTCATCGACATCTACCGCGGCCGCGCCTGAACGCGTCGCGGCGGCGCGCGAACGACCCGGGCGGCGCGGAGCGATCCGCGCCGCTCGGTCTTCGGGGTCGGAGAGACGGGGCGCGGCGTTCGCGTCGCCGCGGCCGCCGGCGCCGGGCCCCTCCGGAAGGGGCCGGCGCGGGCCGACGCGTCGCCGAACGCGCGGCGCCGTTCAGCCCAAGATCACCAGCGTCCAGCGCCCGGCGAACGCAAATTCGCCCGGGCGCGCCGGCGCCGGCGGTCCGGTCAAGCTGTCGGAGGCGTCCGGCGGCCCTCAGGACCCCTCAGACACGTTGCCGACCGCCGTGCCCGCCGGCGCGAAGGCCGTCCAGTCGCCCCGGTCCAGCGGACCGCCGGTGACGACCTCGCCGTCGCTCAGTATCCACACATGGGCGTCCAGCGCGCCGTCCCCGCTGCGCGCCGCGCCCAGCCGCATTTCGGTGGGCAGGCCGCGCCGGTCCAGCCACATCTTCGCGGCCAGCGCCTGGATCATGCAGTCGGACCGCCAGGGCGCCCGCCGCGACCAGGCCGCGATGGCGCGCGAAACGCGGGCCAGAGGCAGGGGTCTGCGCGGACGATCGGCGGGGCCGGGGCGACGCAGCCGCGCCAGCAGCTCCGGCGCCGGTCGGCGCAGATGCACCAGCCGCGCGCGCACCAGCCAGCCCAATGCCGACGCCGCCAAAACGAAATCGCCCGGCGACGCGAAAAACCGCGTGCCGGGCGACGTCGCATGGTCCTGCGTCACGCCGGGCGGCCTGCGCCCGGTCGCGTCGCCGTTCAGCTGGCGACCGACTTGGACGAGAAGATCTCGTTGCCGTTCTCGAAAGCGCCCTTCGTGGCCGACTTGACGCCGACCTTGGTGATGTTCGGCTTGGTCCACACCTGCTTCGTCATGATTCGTCCTTTCGACGTTGCATCACACCCATCGGCAACTTACCGAGTTGGAAAGGCTTCGCCAAGACCCCGGTTGCGGTTAACGACAGATTGACCGCCCCGGATCCGGCGTCGGGCAGCCGGCCCGCGCCAAAATCGACCGCTTTTTGGGGTCGAGCGTGCCATTCCGGCGCAGATCGTCCTGGTCGGCGGCCGGCAGACGCAGCGCGCCGCCCAAAACGGTCGAGGCGAGCGCGGCGACGCGCCCTCGGCGACTCAGCTCTGCGTTGAGCCGCGCGCAGGCCTCCTGCCGCGTGCCCGCCTCGTCGGCCGTCTCCTGCGGCGCGCGATCCGCCGCGAACCCCGCCGCCTCCGCCGCGACCAGCGCGGCCAGGCGCTCGACGATATCCGCCTCCGCCAGCCCGGCGGCCCGGGCCAGCTCCGCCGGCGTGGCGCCGCCCGCGTCGGGCAGGGCGGCGATCAGCGGCGCATAGGCCTCGCGCGACAGGCGCGCGGCATAGGGGGCGAGCCCCGCCGGCGTCAGATCCGCCTCGCCCTCCGCCGCGGGCAGGCGCACCAAGCGGGGGGCCTGCGCCGCCGCCGCCCAGCCGTCGCGGCGATGCAGGTCGGAGCGGATCAGCCGGTCGTCGCACAGATCCGCCACCTCCGCGGCCAGCAAAGGCGTGGGCGCCGCCCGCGCCAGGGCCACCGCCTCGGGCGACAGGAACAGCGACGGGGCCAGCGCGTCGGGCGTCGCCGGCGCGAGGCGGCCGAACCCGGCGGCGGTCATCGCCTCCGCCTCGTCGCGCAGGCTCCAATCGGGGCCGCGCGCCTCGATCCAATCGCGCAGCAGTTGCGGCAGGGGCAGACGCTCCAACCCCTGCATCAGCCCCTCCCAGCTCGACAGAAAGCGCACCATGGAATGGCTCGCCTCCAGCAGCGCGCGCGCATCGGCCAGGGTGCGCCGCGCGCGGTCTTGGGGCGGCAGATCCTCGGGCAGCGCCGCCCAGCGGTTGCGCAGCATCTGCGCCGCGGCGCGCGCCTCGGCCGCGCCCGGCGCCACGGGGCGGCGCAGCATCACCGCGCCGCCGGGGGCCACGGCCTCGCCCAGCGCCTCCGCCAGCGCCTCGCGCCGCGCCGCGCTCAGGCGCGCCCAGCCGTTGGGACAGGCGATCAGATCGAACGGCCCCGCGGCGACCAGCGCCTCGGGCGCTTCGGGCGAAGCGAGGCGCACCTCCGCCTCCAGCCCCGCTTCGGCCAGCAGCCCCTGCGACAGCGCCAGATCCTCGGCATCCTCGGCCGCGCCGACCAGCCGCCGACCGGGCCCCGCCCAGGCCGCCGCCAGGATCGCGAGCCCCACGCCCGAGCCGCAGCCCAGCAGCGCCACGCGCCGGATCGGCCGCAGCGGCGCGCCGCCCAGCGCCGCCAGGCCGGCCAGGCGCGCCGGCGCGATCTCGGGCAGGGGGGCGTCGCAGCCCGGCAGACCGTCGATGAAGGGCCGCGCGTCCATCGCAGCGTCTCGTTCCGTTGCGTCGCCGGGCGTTCTATGCGACCTGCCCGGGCGGAGGACAAGCCGTGAACGATCTTCACGCCCCCGACGCACCCGACCCTCCCGCCGCGGCGGACGCGGCCTTCGCCGCGCCCGATCCCGTCGCGCGCGGCCGCGTGCACGGCCTGATCTGGGACAGTCCGCGGCCCATCCCCGCCGCCGCGCCGGCCCCGCCGGGCGCGCCCGCCGACGTCGTGGCGCGGGCCGACCTGCCTCCCGGTCCGGTCTCCGGCCGCCTTCTGGGCCCGATGTGGCGGCTCGGCCGCCAGGGCGCGCCGCTGTACCTCAAGCGCGGCTTCGTCGCCCGGCTCGACGGACCGGACCGCATCGCCTACGCCGCCGCGCCGGGACTGAGCGCCGCGCGCATCGGGCTGGAACTCGCCTACGGCGCCGGCGCGGGCCTGCTGCACCTGCGCGGCGCGCTGCCGCTGCACGCCGCGGTGGTGGCCGGCCCGCAGGGCGCGGCGCTGATCCTGG
>JBCBYE010000803.1:0-1865 GCA_039816075.1 Pseudomonadota bacterium
CTTCTCGAATGACGAATTCCGGCGTGATGCCCACGTTCTGTTCGATCAGCGCGGCGGCGTCGCGGAACCGCGCCTCGGCCGCCTCGCGCTTTTCCCAGCGCATGATCTCGCCCACGCCGACCCAGTGCTGGAACTCTTCGGGCTGGATCACGAACAGCATCTGCAGCCCGCCGCCGGTCTTGTGGGCGCGGCGCGCGCCGAAGCGGATGGCGTTGAGGCACTCGGGCGTCTCGTCGACCACGACCAGGAATTTGCGCATGCGGCGGCTCCGCACCGTGGAGGGGCTGCCCAGCGTGCGCCTCCGCGCCCGTCGGCGCAAGGGCGAGCGCGCGGCGCGGGGTTTGGCTTCGCCGCGCCGCGCGCTAGTTTTCCGCTAGGGAAAAGGGAGGAGCGCGGTGGACGTCGCCGACCTTTCGCGGATCGCCGAGCGGGCCCTGCGCGGGTCGCGCATGGACTCCGTCGGCCTCTACCTGCTGGGCGAGGACGGCGCCTTTGACTGCGGCGTGATCCTGGGGATGCCCGACGCCTTCGTCCGCGCCTACGAGACCACCGGCGTGCCCATCGACCCCGTGCTGGCGCGGGTGCGGGAGACGGGGGCCCCCTCCTCCACCCTCACGGCGCTGGGGGAACGATGGCGCACCTGCCAGCTTTACCAGCGCGTTTCCGGCCGGTTCGGCCTGCACGGCTTCGCGACGCTGCCGCTTTACGAGGGAGAGCGGATGTCGGGCGTCCTCTATCTGGGCGCGATGTCGGCGGAGACGGCGGCGCGGCTGGACGCCGAAGGCATGTGCGCGCTGACCGTGGGGGCGACTCAGGTGTCGACCATGGTCATGGCGACGCCGCGGCGCCGGCCCGGTCTGACGCTGCGTCAGAACGACGTGGCGCGCCTGGCGTCCGAGGGGCTGTGCAACCGCGCCATCGCCGAGGCGCTGGACACGGGCGAGGCGGCGGTCCGCAAGCATCTCAAGGCCTTGAACCGGATCTTCGAAACCGGGAACCGCACCGCCATGGCCGCCGCCTGGCGTCGCGCGCAGGGCTGATCCGCCCCGCCGCCTGCACGGCCGCCCGCCTGCAAGCCGGGGTCCCCGTTCGGGGACTTCCGCGCCCCGTCCCGGCCGCGCAGGCTTCCTTTCGAACCGAGAGGAAGGAGAACCCCATGGTCAAGGTCGCCGCCGTGCAGGCCGCCCCCGTCTGGATGGACGCTCAGGGCACGCTCGACAAAACCATCGCGCTGATCGAGGACGCGGGCCGCCAGGACGTCAAGCTGATGGCGTTCGGCGAGGTCTGGCTGCCCGGCTACCCGTTCACCATCTGGCTGCAGCCGCCGATGGTCTCGATGGACGTGGTGATGAAGCACCGCATGAACGCCATCACCGTCGACGGGCCGGAGATGAAGGCCATCGGCGAGGCCGCCGCGCGCGCCGGAACCTGGGTCATGCTGGGCTTTGCCGAGCGGGACCGAGGCTCCATCTTCTGCTCCCAGGCGCTGATCGACGACCGCGGCGAGGTGGTCATGAGCCGCCGCAAGCTGCGCCCCACGCATATGGAGCGCACGGTGTGGGGCGAGGGCCCGGTCACCGACATCAAGGTCGTGGACACGCCCATGGGCAAGGTCGGGGGCCTGTGCTGCTGGGAGAACATCCAGCCCCTGAACCGCCAGGGCATGTATCAGCTGGGAGAGCAGATCCACGTGGCCTGCTGGCCGTCCTTCGGCATGTTCAAGGGCGTGCGCACCGCCTACGCGCTCTCGAAAGAGGCGAACACCAACGAAAGCCAGAGCTACGCCCTTGAACATGCCGAAGGACGGCCAGCAGGCCACGTGGATCTGCTCTCCCAGCTGATACATGCCCTGGCGGTTCAGGGGC
>JBCBYE010000320.1:0-5545 GCA_039816075.1 Pseudomonadota bacterium
CCATCGGCCGCGGCAATCGCCCCGATCTCTACAACCTGCGCACCCGCAGCCCGGAGCCCTTCGTGCCGCGGGACCTGCGTTTCGAAGTGCGCGAGCGTCTGGGGCCGCATGGCGAGGTGGTGGAGCCGCTGCGCGCGGAGGACCTCGCGCCCATCGCGGAGGCCTGCCGCGCGGCGGGCGTGGAGGCGGTGGGAGTCGTGTTTCTGCACGCCTATGCCGATCCGTGCCACGAGCGGCAGGCGGCCGACGCCCTGGCCGCGGCCCTGCCGGGGGTCACGGTCTGCGCGAGCCACGAGATCTCTCGCCAATGGCGGGAATACGAGCGGTCCAACACCGTGGCGTTGAACGCCTACGTGCACCCGATCCTGCACCGCTATCTCGGCCGGCTGGAGGCGGCGCTGGAGGCGCGGGGCGTGACCTGCCCGCGCTACGCCATGCTGTCGAACGGCGGCGTGTCGACCTTCGCCCAGGCGCGTCGCACGCCGCTGGCGCTGGTGGAAAGCGGACCGTCCGGGGGCGTGGCGGGCGCGGCGGCCATCGGCCGGCATCTAGGCGCGCGCGAGGTGCTGCATCTGGACGTCGGCGGCACCACGGCCAAATGCGCGCTGGTGACCGAAGGGCGCATCCGGCTGGAGGACACCTACCGGCTGGAGCGCACGCGCCTGTGGCCCGGCCATCCGATCCAGACGCCTGTGATCGACATCGTGGAGATCGGGGCCGGCGGCGGCTCCATCGCCTGGCTCGACGCGCGCGGCGCGCTGCGCGTGGGTCCGCGCAGCGCCGGCGCCGATCCCGGCCCGGCCTGCTACGGCCGCGGGGGGACCGAGCCGACGGTGACCGACGCGCTGGTGACGCTGGGCATCTTCGACCCCGAGACCTTCGCCGGCGGCGACGTGCCGCTGGACGTGGAGCGGGCCCGCGCGGCGCTGGCGCCCCTGGCCGCGCATCTGGGCGGCGCGGTGGAGGCGGCCGCCTTCGCCGTGGCGGAGATCGCGCAGGCCAACATGATCAACGCGCTGAAGCTGGTGACGGTGCAGCGCGGGCGCGATCCGCGCGACGCGGCCTTCGTCATCTCCGGCGGCGCGGGCCCGGCGCTGGCCGCGCGGCTGGGGCGGGAGCTGTCGGTCGGATCGACGGTCGCACCGCCGCATCCAGGCATCTTTTCGGCCTGGGGGATGCTGGCGGCGGCGCCGCGGGCGGATTTCCGCAGCACCTGGTTCGCGTCGCTGGACGAGACCGCCATGAGACGGGCGGCCGAGCGCTTCGAAGGGCTGCAGGCCGAGGCTGCGGCGCATTTCGCCTCCGCCGCCTCCGACGCGCCGGTGTCGCATGTGCACGCCTTGGAGGCCCGCTATGCCGGCCAGGAGCATGGGGTCATGGCGCCCTGGCGGCCCGGGCACGACGCCGCCCGCTTCGCCGAAGGGTTCCATGCCGCCCATGAACAGGCCTACACCTTCCGCCTCGACGAGGCGCAGATCGAGATCACGGGCCTGCATCTGGAGGCGCGGCTGAAGGCGGACGTCCTCGCCCTGCATCCGCTTTCGCCCCAGGGACGGGGCCGCGACGCGGCGCTGAAGGGGGAGCGGCGCGTGTGGCTCGATCCCGACGCGGGCTGGACGCCCTGCCCGGTCTACGACCGCTCGCGCCTGCCGCTCGACACGGCTCTGCCCGGCCCGCTGATCGTGGAGGAGGCGACGACCACGACCCTGGTTCTGCCCGGCCAGACCGCGCGGCTGGAGCCCGGGGGGTGCCTGGTGATCGTGGAGGGCTAGGCGCCCAGTTCCTCGATCAGCTGCTGCGTGGCGACTTGCCGGCAGTAGCCCTTGATGGCGCTCAGGGAATTGGCCTGGCGTTCGGGCGAGTAGGTCAGGCAAGCGTCGGTCACCTCCGTCACCAGGTAGCCCATGTCGCAGGCGTCGCGCACCGCGCTTTCCACGCATTGGTCCGTCAGCAGGCCGGAGATCGCCACCTGCCGCACGCCCAGATTTCGCAGCACGTAGTCGATGTTGGTGGAGATGAAGACGGAGGAGGAGGTCTTGGGCAGCACGATCTCGTCCTCCCCCGGCGCGATGGCGTCGAGAACCTGGGCGTCCCAACTGCCCTTGGGCACGTTGAAGCCGGTGATCTTGTAGTCGAGGCTGCGGTCGCGGCCGTCGCGCGTCAGGCTTTCGATGACGGTGTACATCACCTCCACCCCCGCGCTGCGGGCGGCGGCCTGAAGGGCCTGCATGTTCGGCAGGACGCGGCCCTCGAACTCGTCGAAGAACCAGCCGAGCTCCCGCTGGAACGCCTCGGTCGACATGCCCCGCCATTCGCCGCCGTCGCGGCGGGCGTTGTAGTTCTGCACGTCGATGAAGAGGAGCGCGGAGGCGGCGGGGTCCAGCGGCACGTCGCGGGTCAGCATCGGCTTGGTCCTTTCATCAGGTCTTTGACGGCGTCCGCCAGCAGGTCCGCCCAGCGGTCCTGGCCCTGGGGCGCGGCGATGAGGTCGTTGCGCAGCTCGATCAGGCTGTGCGGGAGGCCCGTCGCCTCGCCGTGACGGGGGACGAACCAGTCGGCGGCGTCGTCGATGCCGTAGGGCTGGTTCATGCCCAGGATCAGGTCGGGCGCGCGGGCGGTCAGCGCGGCGGCGAGGCGGGCGGAGGTTTCGGCGTCGCGGCGATAGCAGAGGCCGATCCGCCAGGGCCGCGTCCTGCCGCTCAGCTGCCGCGTGAAGCTATGCACGGAGAGCAGGAGGCGCCGGCCGGGCGCGGCGGCGAGGCGCGCGACTTCGGCCTGGAAGGGCTCGAATATCTCGCGGACGCGGGCGTCGTGATCGGCGGGTCGGTCGTCGGCGCCATGCGCCTCTGGGGCGGCGGGGCGATTGCCCGGGACCTTGAGGCCGTGGCTGACCGCCGGCATCGCGTCCGGCGCGTCAGGCGGCCGATTGCAGTCGATGACCAGCCGGCTGTAGGGCTGCAGCGCCGCCGCCGCGCCCAGCCGCGCGGCAAGGCGCCGGGTCACGCCCGCCGCACCGATGTCCCAAGCCTGGTGCCCCTCCAGCGCCTCCGCCGGCAGGCCAAGCCCGTGGAGCGCGGCCGGGATCGCGCGCCCGGCATGTTCGCAGACCACCAGCACGGGATGGCCCGGCTCGCCCTCCAGCACCTCCGCCGGCGGAGGGTCCTGAGGCGCGAGCAGGCCCTGCCCCTCGGCCATGCGGGATGCGCTGCGGTCCATGGCCGAAGTCTCGGCCCGCGCGGCGGCAAGTCAACCGCCCGGGGGCCGTCTTGACATCCCTCGCCTCCGCCGATCCGCTGACCCCGAGCGCGCCGCGCGCCCGGCGACACGGCGCTCGACGCAGCTCTCGACGCCGTCCTGGGGGACCCGCCTGATGACCGATCCCGACCGTCTGATCTTCGTCGCGACCAGCGACGTCGCCGGCAAGACCCGCGGCAAGGCCTTTCCGGCGGCCGACCTCGCCGCGCGCCGCGCCAAGGGGGTCGGCTGGACGCCGACCAACGTGATGATCACGTGCTTCGACACGATCCCGGACGGCCCCTTCGGCGCCCTGGGCGATCTGGTGCTGGTTCCCGATGAGACCGCGGGGTTCGAGGCCGTCCTGCCGGGCGCGACGGGCGCGACGCGGATGATGCTGGGCGACGTGCGGACGCTGGACGGCGCCGCATGGGACTGCTGCACGAGGTCGCTGCTGAAGGGCGCGATCGCGCGGCTCGACCGGGTCGCGGGCCTGTCGGTCACCGCCGCGTTCGAGCATGAGTTCCAGTTCAAGTCCGGCGACCTGCCCGGCGGCGAGGCCTACGGCTTTCAGGGCTTCGCGCCGCGTCGGGCGTTCGGCGAGGCGCTGGGCGCCGCGCTGCGCGCCGCCGACATCACGCCGGACACCTTCATGAAGGAATACGGGCCGAACCAGTACGAGATCACCGTGGCCCCCGCCGACGCCCTGCGCGCGGCGGACGAGGCGGTGATGCTGCGCGAGCTGACCCGCCTGACCGCCCGCGCCCTGGGCGAGACGGCGACGTTCACGCCGATCCGCGATCCCGCCTCCGTCGGCAACGGCGTCCATGTGCACATGAGCCTGCGCGATCGAGACGGTCGCCCGGCGACGTGGTCGCCCGACGGGCCGGGGGGGCTGTCGCAGGCCGCTGGCGCATTCGCCGCCGGCATTCTGCGGCATCTGCCGGACCTGCTGGCGCTGACCGCGCCCTCCGACATCTCGTACCTGCGGCTGACGCCGCACCGCTGGAGCGCGGCCTACAACAATCTGGGCTTTCGCGACCGGGAGGCGGCGCTGCGCATCTGCCCGGTCGCCGCCTCGGACCCCGCCTCGATCGCGCGTCAGTTCAACTTGGAGTATCGCGCCGCCGACGGCGCCGCCTCGCCGCATCTGGCGCTGGCGGCGCTGATCCATGCCGGCGCGCAGGGCATCGAGGAGGGGCTGACGCCACCCGCGCCCACGCAGGAGGACCTGTCGACCCTGTCGCCCGAGGCGCTGGCCGCGCGCGGCCTGGCGCGCCTGCCGCAGAGCCTGGCCGAGGCGCTGGACCGGTTCGCCGCGGCGCCCGCGGTGCGCGGCTGGTTTCCGGCGGCGTTTTCGGAGGTGTTTCTGGCCCACAAGGCCGGAGAGATCGCCGCCCTCGGCGACGCCTCGGCCGAAGCCCGCTGCGCGGCCTACGAGGCGGTCTACTGAACGCCTGAGCCGGCGGGCCCGCCAAGGGGGCGGACGGCGCCCCGGGGCGCCGTCCGCAGGGTCGGATCAGGCGACGAGATCGAAGCGGTCGGCCATCATCACCTTGGTCCAGGCCGCCACGAAGTCCCGCGTGAACTTCCCGGCGTTGTCGTCCTGGGCGTAGACCTCGGCGTAGGCGCGCAGGATGGAGTTCGAGCCGAACACCAGATCGGCGCTGGTGGCGGTGAACTTCACCTCGCCGCTGCGGCGGTCGCGCAGCTCGTACGTGCCGTCGTCCAGCGGACGCCATTCCATCGCCATGTCGGTGAGGTTGACGAAGAAGTCCGGCGTCAGGGCCCCGGCCCGGTCGGTGAAGACGCCGTGCGGCACGGCGCCATGGGTCACGCCCAGCGCCCGCAGGCCGCCGACCAGCACCGTCATCTCGGCGGCGGTCAGGCCCATCAGCTGCGCGCGGTCCAGCAGCATCGCCTCGGGCGAGACGGCGTAGTCCGCCTTGCGCCAGTTGCGGAACCCGTCGGCCAGCGGCTCCAGCACCGAAAAGCTCTCGGCGTCGGTCTGCTCGGCCGTCGCGTCGCCGCGGCCCGGCGTGAAGGGCACGGCGACGTCCTGGTCGGCGGCCTTGATCGCCTGCTCCAGCCCGACCACGCCGGCCAGCACGATGATGTCGGCCACGGAGGCGCCGATCTCGGCCGCGATGGGCTCGAGAATGCCGAGGACCTTGGCCAGACGCTCCGGCTCGTTGCCCTCCCAATCCTTCTGGGGGGCGTGGTCGGGCTGGAGCAGGCGATCAAGGCCGCCGACCAGGACGTCGCCGTGCCCTTCACGCCGGGCCGCGGCGACGCGACGGCCGAGCAGACC
>JBCBYE010000022.1:0-15649 GCA_039816075.1 Pseudomonadota bacterium
ATGCGCGGAACCTTGTAGCGGTCGGCCTGCCGCCAGACCGTCTCGGTCTGCGGCTCCACGCCCGCATTGGCGTCCAGAACGCACACGGCGCCGTCGAGCACGGCCAGGCTGCGCTCCACCTCGATGGTGAAGTCGACATGGCCGGGCGTGTCGATGATGTTGAAGCGGAACTTGGCGCTGTCGACGTCCTCGCCCCACTCGCCGGCCGGCGTTTCGCCGTCCTCGGTGCGGAACCAGAACGTGGTCGTCGCGGCGGACGTGATCGTGATGCCGCGCTCCTGCTCCTGCTCCATCCAGTCCATGGTCGCGGCGCCGTCATGGACTTCGCCGATCTTATGGGACTTGCCGGTGTAGTAGAGGATGCGCTCGGTCGTCGTCGTTTTGCCGGCATCGATGTGGGCCATGATGCCGAAGTTGCGGTAGCGCGTCAGATCGTAATCGCGAGCCATCGGTCTCGTCCTGCCTGAGAAGGTGTCTTACCAGCGGTAGTGGCTGAAGGCCTTGTTGGCTTCGGCCATCTTGTGGGTGTCTTCGCGCTTCTTGACGGCGGTTCCGCGGCCATTGACCGCGTCCATGAGTTCGGCGGCGAGCCGCTCCTCCATGGTGTTCTCGTTCCGCTTGCGGCTAGCGTCGATCAGCCAGCGGATCGCCAGCGCCTCGCGACGCTCGGGGCGGACCTCTACGGGCACCTGGTAGGTGGCGCCGCCGACCCGGCGGGAGCGGACCTCGACGCTCGGCTTGATGTTGTCGAGCGCCTCGTGGAACACCTCGACCGGCACGCGCTTGAGCCGGGTCTCGACCCGATCCATCGCGCCGTAGACGATGCCCTCGGCGATCGACTTCTTGCCGTGATACATCAGGTTGTTCATGAACTTCGTCAGCACGCGATCGCCGAACTTCGCATCCGGCAGGATCTCGCGCTTTTCGGCGCTATGGCGTCGGGACATCTCGCTATCCTCTTATTTGGGCCGCTTGGCGCCGTATTTCGACCGGCGCTGGCGACGATCCTTGACGCCCTGGGTGTCGAGCACGCCGCGCAGGATGTGATAGCGCACGCCGGGAAGATCCTTCACGCGACCGCCGCGGATCAGGACCACCGAGTGCTCCTGCAGGTTGTGACCCTCGCCGGGGATATAGCTGATCACCTCGAACCCGTTGGTGAGCCGCACCTTGGCCACCTTGCGGAGGGCCGAGTTCGGCTTCTTCGGCGTCGTGGTGTAGACGCGCGTGCAAACGCCCCGTTTTTGCGGGCAAGCCTGCAGGTGGAGCGATTTCTGGCGCTTCACCTTGGGCTGCCGGGGCTTCCGGATCAGCTGCTGGATCGTCGGCATAGGCGCTGGGCCCTTTCCTAAGTCTCTCGTCGTGTCCTGACCCTCGGCGCGCCTGCGCCTGCCGGGCCCTCGCCGCCGCCTCGCCCGAGCGGGCGAAGCGAAAACGAAGCGCCGCCAGCGCCCCCGCCCATCGGGGCCGCTGCGGCGAATATCAGAGGATCGGGGCCTGGGCCCGGATCGTGTTGACCGCCAGTTTTGATTGGCGCCCCTGGCCGGGGCACGCATCCGCTCGGGCGACTCGGCCCTGCGAAAGTGCGCGGAACCTACGCAGGGCGCCGGGAGGTGTCAACACGCGCTTTTTCGACGTTTTCATAGCAGGGCGCGGCATGGATCGCGCGGATCGCCCGGCCCAGCGCGGCGTCGATGTCGGCGGCGGCGAGGGCCAGTTCGTCGCGCCGGTCGGCGGGCAGATCGGCCGCGGCCGCCGCGATGGCGTCCAGGGCCGACAAGGCCTGGGCCACAGGGTCGACAAGTTGCACAACAGTATTTTCCCGCCGATCGCGAGCGTAGTTTTCAAAATCAAACACATTTGTCATGAAGTTTCTCTTCAGCACGTCCAACGCCACCACGGGATTGGCACTTTCGTTTAATATTCGGTCTCAAAACCTCGCTGTCAACAGTATCGTGTTGAAAGCATTGCGCCCCGCAAAGCGGGGCGCAACTTGGTGTCGATATGCCTCGCGCAGGCGAACCTCCGCGCGACGCCCGGCGGCGCGATCAGTCGGCCTGTTCGGCCTCCGCCGGCGTTTCGACAGGGGGCTCCAGCGCCGCGGCTTTGGCCGCGGCGGCCTCCGCCTCGGCCGCCTGGGTCGCGAGGATCTTGGCGTCGCGGTCGCCCGCCACGCGCTTGACCCGAGCCGTCGCGCCGCCCGTGCCCGCCGGGATCAGGCGCCCGACGATCACGTTCTCCTTCAGACCCACCAGCTTGTCGCGCTTGCCCTGCACCGAGGCTTCGGTGAGCACGCGCGTCGTTTCCTGGAACGAGGCCGCCGAGATGAAGGAGCGGGTCTGCAGGCTCGCCTTGGTGATGCCGAGCAGGACCGGCTCGCCGGTCGCCGGGTCGAGGCCGCGGGCCTCGGCCTTCTCGTTCACCTCGTCGAACTCCACCCGATCCACCTGTTCGCCCGGCAGGAAGGTCGTGCCGCCCGAAGACGTGATCTCGATCTTCTGCAGCATCTGGCGGACGATCACCTCGATGTGCTTGTCGTTGATCTTCACGCCCTGCAGTCGATAGACGTCCTGCACCTCGTTCACCAGGTAATCGGCCAGCGCCTCGATCCCCATGATCCGAAGGATGTCGTGGGGGGCCGGGTTGCCGTCGAGCAGGTATTCGCCCTTCTGGATGAAGTCGCCTTCCTGCACCGCGATGTGCTTGCCCTTGGGCACCAGATACTCGACCGGATCGAGGCTCTCGTCCGCCGGCTCGATGCTGATCCGCCGCTTGTTCTTGTAGTCGCGGCCGAACTTCACCTTGCCGTCCACCTCGGCGATGATCGCGTGGTCCTTGGGCCGCCGCGCCTCGAACAGCTCGGCCACCCGCGGCAGACCGCCGGTGATGTCCTTGGTCTTGGCGCCCTCGCGCGGGATGCGCGCCAGAACGTCGCCCACGCGCACGGGGGTGCCGTCCTCCACCGACAGAATGGCGTCCACCGACATGGCGTAATGCGCGGGGTTGCCGTTCTCGAGCCGCACCGGCTCTCCGGTTTCGGGGTCCATCACGATGATCTCGGGCTTGAGCTCGTTGCCCTTGGGCGCGGACCGCCAGTCCGACACGATGCGCTGCGAGATGCCCGTCGCATCGTCCATCTCCTCGCGCACCGAGAGGCCGAGGGTCAGGTCGACGAACTTCGCCACGCCCGCCTTCTCGGCGATGATCGGCAGGGTGTAGGGATCCCACTCCGCCAGCTTGTCGCCGCGGGCGATGGCCACGCCCTCCTCGATCAGCAGCCGCGCGCCGTAGGGCAGCTTGTGCGTGGCCCGCTCGATCGGCAGCGCGCCGCGGTTGTCCATGACCGCGATCACCATGTTGCGGCCCAGAACGATGACGTTGCCGTCCTGGTCGGTGATGGTGTTGCGGTTGCGGAACTCCGCCGTGCCTTCCTGGCTCGACTCCATGAAGGAGTTGTCGGCGACGTTCGCGGCGCCGCCGATATGGAAGGTGCGCATGGTCAGCTGCGTGCCCGGCTCGCCGATGGACTGGGCCGCGATGATGCCGACGGCCTCGCCCTCGTTCACCTGGGTGCCGCGGGCCAGATCGCGGCCGTAACACTGCACGCAGATGCCGTCCTGCAGCTCGCAGGTCAGCGGAGAGCGGATCTTGATCGACTGCACCTCGGCCGTTTCGATGGCGTCCACGGTGGGCTCGTCGATCATCTCGCCGCGCGGGGCGATGACCTCGCCGGTCAGCGGGTTGAGCACGTCCTCCTGCGGCACGCGGCCCAGCACGCGCTCGCCCAGGGACGAGACGACCTCGCCGCCGTCGACCACCGCCGTCGCCATGATCCCCGCCTCGGTGCCGCAGTCGAACTGCCGCACGATGCAGTCCTGCGCCACGTCCACGAGACGCCGGGTCAGATAGCCGGAGTTCGCAGTCTTGAGCGCGGTGTCCGCCAGGCCCTTTCGCGCGCCGTGGGTGGAGTTGAAGTACTCCAGCACGGTCAGGCCTTCCTTGAAGTTCGAGGTGATCGGCGTCTCGATGATCTCGCCCGAGGGCTTGGCCATCAGGCCGCGCATGGCGGCCAGCTGACGCATCTGGGTGGGCGAGCCGCGCGCGCCGGAATGGGACATCATGTAGATGGAGTTCGGCTCCATCTCGGTGCCCGCATCATCGTGCCGGACCGCCTGGATCTCGCCCATCATCTCGGACGCGACCTTGTCGGTGCACTTGGCCCAGGTGTCGACGACCTTGTTGTACTTCTCGCCCTGCGTGATCAGGCCGTCGAGGTACTGCTGCTCGAACTCCTTCACCTGCTCGCGCGTCTCGTTGACGATGCCCCACTTGCTGTCGGGGATCAGCATGTCGTCCTTGCCGAAGCTGATGCCGGCCTTGAAAGCCTCGGTGAAGCCCAGCGACATGATCCGGTCGCAGAAGATCACCGACTCTTTCTGACCGCAGTGGCGGTAGACCATGTCGATGACCTCGCCCACCTCCTTCTTGCGCAGAAGGCGGTTGACGATGTCGAACGGCGTCTTGGGGTTCAGCGGCAGCAGCGCGCCCAGCCGCATGCGGCCCGGCGTGGTCTCGAAGCGCTTGAGGAAGAGGTTGCCGTCCTCGTCCTTCTGCTCCAGCCGCGCCTGGATCTTGGTGTGCATGTGCACCACGCCGGCGGCCAGCGCATGCTCGATCTCTTCGAGGCTGCCGAAGACCATGCCTTCGCCGGGCAGACCGTCGCGCGCGATGGAGATGTAGTAGAGGCCGAGGATCATGTCCTGCGACGGCACGATGATCGGCTTGCCGTTCGCCGGCGACAGCACGTTGTTCGTGCTCATCATCAGCACGCGCGCTTCCAGCTGCGCCTCGAGGCTCAGCGGGACGTGCACGGCCATCTGGTCGCCGTCGAAATCGGCGTTGAAGGCGGAGCAGACCAGCGGGTGAAGCTGGATCGCCTTGCCCTCGATCAGCACGGGCTCGAACGCCTGGATGCCCAGACGGTGCAGCGTCGGCGCGCGGTTCAGCAGCACCGGATGCTCGCGGATCACCTCGTCGAGGATGTCCCAGACTTCCGGACGCTCCTTCTCCACCAGCTTCTTGGCCTGCTTGACGGTGCTCGAAAGCCCCTTGGCGTCCAGACGCGAGTAGATGAAGGGCTTGAACAGCTCCAACGCCATCTTCTTGGGCAGACCGCACTGGTGCAGCTTCAGCTCCGGCCCCGTCACGATCACCGAGCGGCCGGAGAAGTCGACGCGCTTGCCCAGCAGGTTCTGACGGAACCGGCCCTGCTTGCCCTTGAGCATGTCCGACAGCGACTTCAGCGGCCGCTTGTTGGCGCCCGTGATGACGCGGCCGCGGCGGCCGTTGTCGAACAGCGCGTCGACCGATTCCTGCAGCATCCGCTTCTCGTTGCGGATGATGATGTCCGGCGCGCGCAGCTCGATCAGCCGCTTGAGGCGGTTGTTGCGGTTGATGACGCGGCGGTAGAGGTCGTTGAGGTCCGACGTCGCGAAGCGGCCGCCGTCCAGCGGCACCAGCGGGCGCAGCTCCGGCGGGATCACGGGGACCACCGTCAGCACCATCCACTCGGGGCGGTTGCCGGATTCGAGGAAGTTTTCGACCAGCTTCAGCCGCTTGATGATCTTCTTGGGCTTGAGCTCGCCGGTGGCCTCCTTGAGGTCCTCGCGCAGCTGTTCGGCCTCGGCCTCCAGATCGATCTCGGCCAGCATCTCGCGGATGGCCTCGGCGCCGATGCCGGCGCGGAAGGCATCCTCGCCGTACTGATCCTGCGCGTCGAGATACTCTTCTTCGCTCATCAGCTGGCGATGGGCCAGATCGGTCAGACCCGGCTCGATGACCACGTAGTTCTCGAAATAGAGGATCCGCTCCAGATCGCGCAGCGTCATGTCCAGCATCAGGCCGATGCGGCTGGGCAGCGACTTGAGGAACCAGATATGCGCGACGGGCGAGGCCAGCTCGATATGGCCCATGCGCTCGCGCCGGACCTTCTGGAGGGTGACTTCGACGCCGCACTTCTCGCAGGTGATCCCGCGATACTTCATGCGCTTGTACTTGCCGCACAGGCACTCGTAGTCCTTGATCGGACCGAAGATGCGCGCGCAGAACAGGCCGTCCCGCTCCGGCTTGAACGTGCGGTAGTTGATGGTTTCCGGCTTCTTGATCTCGCCGTAGGACCAGCTGAGGATCCGCTCGGGGCTGGCCAGCGTGATCTTGATCTCGTCGAAGGTCCGCGGCGCCTGGACCGGGTTGAAGACGTGGCTGAGTTCCTGGTTCATGAACTTGTTCTCTCCGTTCGGAGGTTAGGTTCGGCTCGGCGACGCATCGCCGAGAATTATGTTCAATTCGCTCGCCGCGATCGGAGAAGCCCAAGGAAAGGCCTCATCCGCGCCGGCTTCGCCGGACCAGGTGAGATGGACGACGTAGCCGTTGTCCGCGCCACCTCGGTCGATCACCAAGACATCGTCGCAATCCATCCGTCGGGCGATCACCTCAAGGTCTTTGCGCCCATGCAGCGCGTGGCCTGAAGGAACCTCCCTTAGAAGCTGCGAGCGCATTGCTGCGCCGGCCTCCTGATCCAGCATCACCCAGCTCAACCGTCGGTGTCCGAGTCGAGCAGCTCCATGTTCAGACCCAGAGAGCGGATCTCCTTGACCAGGACGTTGAACGACTCGGGCACGCCCGCTTCGAAGTTGTCCTCGCCCTTGACGATGCTCTCATAGACCTTGGTGCGGCCGGCCACGTCGTCGGATTTCACCGTCAGCATCTCCTGCAGGGTGTAGGCCGCGCCGTAGGCCTCCAGCGCCCAGACCTCCATCTCGCCGAACCGCTGGCCGCCGAACTGGGCCTTGCCGCCCAGGGGCTGCTGGGTGACGAGGGAGTACGGACCGGTCGACCGCGCGTGGATCTTGTCGTCCACCAGGTGGTGCAGCTTCAGCAGGTACTTGACCCCCACCGTGACGGGACGCGCGAACGCCTCGCCCGTGCGGCCGTCGAACACCGTGCTCTGCCCGCTTTCGTCGAAGCCGGCGCGCATCAGCGCGTCGTTGACGTCGGGCTCCTTGGCGCCGTCGAAGACCGGGGTAGCGATCGGCACGCCCGTGCGCACGACGGCGGCGGCCTCGACCACCTCCTCGTCCGACAGATGCGCGAAATCGGCCTGATAGGTCCCCTCGCCGTAGACATGACGAAGCGTGTCGCGGACCCGGGAGGGATCGCCCTCGCGCCCGAACGTTTCCAGCGCCTGGTTCACATGGCCGCCCAGGCCGCGCGCGGCCCAGCCCATATGGGTTTCCAGGATCTGGCCCACGTTCATGCGGCTGGGCACGCCCAGCGGGTTGAGCACGATGTCGACCGCCGTGCCGTCCTCGAGGAAGGGCATGTCCTCCTCGGGCACGACGCGGGAGACGACGCCCTTGTTGCCGTGACGGCCGGCCATCTTGTCGCCCGGCTGCAGCTTGCGCTTCACCGCGACGAAGACCTTGACCATCTTCATCACCCCCGGCGGCAGGTCGTCGCCGCGGCGCACCTTCTCCACCTTGTCCTCGAAGCGGGCCTCGAGGATGCGCTTCTGGGCGTCGTACTGCTTGTTGAGCGCCTCCACGGCCGAGGCCGTGGCCTCGTCCGCCACCGCCAGCTGCCACCACTGGCCGCGGCTGAGCGAATCCAGCAGCGGCTGGTCGATCTCCGAGCCGGCCTTGACGCCCTTGGGGCCCTTCACCGCGGTCTTGCCGAAGATCAGGTCCTTGAGGCGGGCGTAGATGTTGCGGTCGAGGATCGCGACCTCGTCGTCCCGGTCGCGGGCCAGACGCTCGATCTCCTCGCGCTCGATCTGCAGGGCGCGCTCGTCCTTTTCGACGCCGTGGCGGTTGAAGACGCGAACCTCCACCACCGTGCCGTGGTCGCCCGGGGGCAGCCGCAGCGAGGTGTCGCGCACGTCGGAGGCCTTTTCGCCGAAGATCGCGCGCAGCAGCTTCTCCTCCGGCGTCATCGGGCTCTCGCCCTTCGGGGTGATCTTGCCCACCAGGATGTCCGCCGGGCCCACTTCGGCGCCGATATAGACGATCCCCGCCTCGTCGAGGTTGCGCAGGGCTTCCTCGCCGACATTCGGAATGTCGCGGGTGATCTCCTCCGGCCCCAGCTTGGTGTCGCGGGCCATCACCTCGTATTCCTCGATGTGGATCGAGGTGAACACGTCGTCCTTGGCGATGCGCTCGGAGATGAGGATGCTGTCCTCATAGTTGTAGCCGTTCCAGGGCATGAACGCGACGAGGATGTTCTTGCCCAGCGCCAGCTCGCCCAGATCGGTGGACGGACCGTCGGCCACCACCTCGCCGGCCTGAACCTGATCGCCCACCTTCACCAGCGGACGCTGGTTGATGCAGGTGTTCTGGTTCGAACGCTGGAACTTGCGCAGACGATAGATGTCCACGCCCGGATCGCCCGGCTCCATCTCGTCGGTCACGCGCACGACGATGCGCATCGCGTCCACCTGGTCGATGGTGCCGCCGCGCCGCGCCGTGATCGCCGCGCCGCTGTCGCGCGCCACGACCTCTTCGATGCCCGTGCCAACGAACGGCGCCTCGGCCTTCACCAACGGCACCGCTTGGCGCTGCATGTTGGAGCCCATCAGCGCGCGGTTCGCATCGTCGTTCTCAAGGAACGGGATCAGCGAGGCCGCGACCGACACCAGCTGCTTGGGCGACACGTCGATCATGTCGATGTTGTCGCGCGGGCTGAGCATGAACTCGCCGCCCTTGCGGGAGCTGACCAGCTCGTTCGCCAGCTCGCCCTTGTCGTCCAGCGTGGCGTTGGCCTGGGCGATGGTGTGGCGCATCTCTTCGGTGGCGGAGATGTAGGTCACCTCGTCGGTGATCTTGCCCTCTTCCACCTTCCGATACGGCGTCTCGATGAAACCGTAGCGGTTCACGCGGGCGAAGCTGGCCAGCGAGTTGATCAGGCCGATGTTCGGCCCCTCGGGCGTTTCGATCGGGCACATGCGGCCGTAATGCGTCGGGTGCACGTCGCGCACCTCGAAGCCGGCGCGCTCACGGGTCAGACCGCCCGGGCCGAGCGCCGAGAGGCGGCGCTTGTGCGTCACCTCCGACAGCGGGTTGGTCTGATCCATGAACTGGCTCAGCTGCGAGGATCCGAAGAACTCGCGCACCGAGGCCGCCGCCGGCTTGGCGTTGATCAGGTCCTGCGGCATGACCGTGTCGATGTCGACGGAGCTCATGCGCTCCTTGATCGCCCGCTCCATGCGCAGCAGGCCGACGCGGTACTGGTTCTCCATCAGCTCGCCGACGGAGCGGACGCGCCGATTGCCCAGGTGGTCGATGTCGTCCACCTCGCCCCGCCCGTCGCGCAGCGCCACCAGCGCCTTGACGACGGCCAGGATGTCCTCGCGGCGCAGGGTGCGCTGCGACGGATCGGCGTCCAGCTCCAGACGCATGTTCATCTTCACACGGCCCACGGCGCTGAGGTCGTAGCGCTCGGCGTCGAAGAACAGGCTCTGGAACATGGTCTCGGCCGCGTCGACGGTTGGCGGCTCGCCCGGGCGCATCACGCGGTAGATGTCCAGAAGCGCCTGCTCCCGGTTCATCGTCTTGTCCACGGACATGGTGTTGCGGATCCACGGGCCGATCGACACGTTGTCGATGTCCAGCGTCTCCAGCCGGTCGAAGCCCGCGTCGAGCAGGCCCTGGACGTTCTCTTCGGTCAGCTCCTCGCCCGCTTCGACGTAGATCGCGCCGGTGGCGACGTTGATGACGTCGCGCGCGGCGAAGCGGCCGTAGATCTGCTCGAACGGCACGAGGATCTCGGCGACCTCGCCCTTTTCCAGCAGCTGGTTGATCTTGCGCGGCGTGATCTTCTTGCCGGCCTCGAACAGCACTTCGCCGGTGGCGGCGTCGACGATGTCGACGTCGGGCTTGGTGGCCTTCAGACGGTCGCCGTCGAAGGGCGCGGCCCAGCCGTTCTTGTCCTTGCGGTAGGAGACGGTGCCGTAGAACTCCTCCATGATCCCGTCCTGATCCAGGCCGAGCGCATAGAGAAGCGTCGTCACCGGCAGCTTGCGGCGACGGTCGATGCGGGCGTGCACGATGTCCTTGGCGTCGTACTCGAAATCGAGCCAGGAGCCGCGATAGGGGATCACGCGCGACGCGAACAGCAGCTTGCCCGAGCTGTGCGTCTTGCCCTTGTCATGGTCGAAGAACACGCCGGGAGAGCGGTGCATCTGGGAAACGATCACCCGCTCCGTCCCGTTCACGACGAAGGTGCCGTGCGGCGTCATCAGGGGCATGTCGCCCATGTAGACGTCCTGCTCCTTGATGTCCTTGACGGACTTCGCCTCGGTGTCGGGGTCGACCTCGAACACGATCAGGCGCAGCGTGACCTTCAGCGGCGCGGCGTAGGTCATGTCGCGCTGCTGGCATTCCTCTACGTCGTATTTCGGCGCTTCGAGCTCGTAGCGCACGAACTCCAGCACCGCCGTTTCGTTGAAGTCCTTGATCGGGAACACCGACTGGAAGACGCCCTGCAGGCCCTCGCCGTCGGTGGGCGTCGCCGCCTCGCCCGAATCCAGAAACAGGTCGTAGGAAGACTTCTGAACCTCGATCAGATTGGGCATCTGCGCGACCTCGCGGATGCGCCCGTAGTGCCTGCGAATGCGTTTGCGACCGGAATGCGTCTGAGCCATGCTCGTCCTCTGCCTGTGACGTTGCTACCGACGGCCGGGGGGCGCCGTCGGCGTACGTCGCCGCGCTGGGCGGGGATCCCATGCCGCGCGGAGGTCCCAAACTCCGCGCTCCCGGATCCCGCGCGCCCATCGAAGCGCCGCCCCTGATCCCCGACTCAACCTGCGAGGGAGGCGGCGTTTTGAAAGACGCCGGAAACGTGTAGGCCAGCCCCGCGGTGCGGGACCAGCCTTAACTTTGCGTTTACGCGGCCGAAGCCGCGCCGGATCACTTCAGCTCGACCTTGGCGCCGGCGTCCTCGAGCTTCTTCTTGATCTCCTCGGCCTCGTCCTTCGGCGCGGCTTCCTTCACCGCCTTGCCGCCGGCCTCGACCAGTTCCTTGGCTTCCTTGAGGCCCAGGCCGGTGATGGCGCGGACTTCCTTGATGACGTTGATCTTCTTGTCGCCGGCGGCGACCAGGATCACGTCGAACTCGGTCTTCTCCTCGGCGGCCTCGGCCTCGCCGCCGCCGGCCGGACCGGCCATCATCACCGCGCCGCCGGCAGCGGGCTCGATGCCGTACTCGTCCTTGAGAAGGTTCTTCAGTTCGTTCGCCTCGAGCAGGGTCAGACCCACGAGCTGTTCGGCGAGAGCTTTGATATCGGCCATGGTTTCGGTTCTTTCCTAGATATGGGGTGTCGTCCGGGGCGCGTGAAGGGGATCTCCCCGCCGCGCCGGCCGGGCGCCGTTCGCCAAGACGTCAGTCGGCGTCCTCTTTTTCGGTGATGGTCTTGAGGATGCCCGCGATGTTCGTCGCGGGCGCCGTGACGGCCGCGGCCAGGTTCGCTCCGGGCGCCATGAGCGCGCCGACGATCGAGGCCAAAACCTCTTCGCGCGACGGCATCTTGGCGAGGGTCTCGACCCCCTTGGCGTCCAGAACTTCCGTGCCCATGGCGCCGCCGACGATGACGAGCTTGTCGTTCACCTTCGTGTAGGCTTCCACCACCTTGGCCGGGGTCACCGGGTCCTCGGCGTAGGCGAGCACGGTCTGGCCGGAGAGGTGCTCGGTGAGCGCCTCGCTCGGCATGCCCTGAAGGGCGATCTTGGCGAGCCTGTTCTTGGCGACGCGTACGGAGCCGCCGGCGTCGCGCATGCGACCCCGGAAGTCCTGCATCTCGGCGACCGTCATGCCGGCGTAGTGGCACACCACCACCGCCCCGGACTGGGAGAAAGCCTCCTGAAGGTCGGCGATCACCGCCTCTTTCTGGCTTCTGTCCATTGGTCTCTCCAAGGTCTTGGAAGAGCGGACGACCCGCTCTCCCGGCTCATGGCCCGCGCAGGCGCGTCGCCCCCGCGGACCTCTTCGGGTCCCGTCCGGGTCCCGAGGCCAGATCGCCGCCCCGCAGGACCGGCTTTCCGAAACTCGTTTCCCGTCTATGGCGGGGAATTAAGGCCCCGACAGGGGCCGCCCGCCGTCTCGGACAGGCGGAGGCGGCGGACCGCCTCCGTCGCAGCCGCCTTTCCCCGCGGGGAAAGAACGGCGTTCGGCGTCAGTCGGCCGTGGCGCTCGCCACGTCGACGCTCACGCCCGGCCCCATGGTGGAGCTGAGCGAAATCTTCTTCATGTACGTGCCCTTCGCGCCCGTGGGCTTGGAGCGGGAAACCGCCCCGACGATGGCGCGCACGTTCTCGGCGAGCTTGTCGGCGTCGAAGCTGGCCTTGCCGACGCCGGCATGCACGATCCCGGCCTTTTCGACGCGGAACTGCACCTCGCCGCCCTTGGCGTTCTTGACCGCCGTCGCGACGTCGGGCGTCACGGTGCCGACGCGCGGGTTCGGCATCAGGCCGCGCGGGCCCAGAACCTTGCCCAGGCGACCGACGATCGGCATCATGTCTGGCGTGGCGATGCAGCGGTCGAAGTCGATCGTGCCGCCCTGCACCGTCTCCATCAGATCCTCGGCCCCGACGATGTCGGCGCCGGCTTCCTTGGCCTCTTCGGCCTTGGGACCGCGTGCGAACACCGCCACGCGCACCGTCTTGCCCGTGCCGTTGGGCAGGGTCACGACGCCGCGGACCATCTGGTCGGCGTGGCGCGGATCGACGCCCAGGTTCATCGACACCTCGATGGTCTCGTCGAACTTGGCCTTGGCGTTGTCCTTGACCAGGGCCACCGCCTCGTCGAGCGGCAGCAGCTCCTTGCCGGCCATGGCCTCGGAGGCCGCCTTCATGCGCTTGGAGACCTTGCCCATCACTTCACCTCGATGCCCATGGACCGCGCGGAGCCGAGGATGATCTGCATCGCCCCCTCGACCGACGTCGCGTTCAGGTCCTTCATCTTCGCTTCGGCGATCTCGCGCACCTGCTTGGTCGTGACCGACCCCGCGGTGGCGCGGCCCGGCGTGTTGGAGCCGGACTTCAGGTTCGCCGCCTTCTTGAGAAAGTAGGACGCCGGGGGCGTCTTGATCTCGAAGGTGAAGGACTTGTCCTGGTAGTAGGTGATGATGGTCGGGCACGGGGCGCCCGGCTCCATCTGCTGCGAGGCGGCGTTGAACGCCTTGCAGAACTCCATGATGTTGATGCCGCGCTGACCCAGCGCCGGCCCGATGGGCGGCGAGGGGTTCGCTTTGCCGGCGGGCACCTGAAGCTTCAGCGTGCCGACGATCTTCTTGGCCATCCGGCCCTCTCCTTCGTCTCGAACCGCCCCTGCCCGGCCGCGGCCGCGGGGCTTCGCTTGGTCCGCGGTACGGTCCGACGCGCGCGCGCGCCTCGCCTCCCGCGTCTAGACGCTCAGCCCTCTTTCTGGACCTGCGCGTATTCCAGTTCGACCGGCGTGGCCCGGCCGAAGATCGACACCGTCACCTTCAGGCGCGCGTTGTCCTCGTCCACCTCTTCCACCAGTCCGGTGAAGCTTTCGAACGGGCCGTCGGTGACCTTCACCTGCTCGCCGATCTCGAAGGTGATGGCGGGGCGCGGACGCTCCAGCCCCTCTTCGACCTGGTTGAGGATGCGCGACACCTCGCTGTCGCGCAGCGGCGTCGGCCGGCCCGTCGGGCCGAGAAATCCGGTGACGCGGTTGGTGTCGAGCACGAGGTGATAGGCCTCGTCCGACATCTCCATCTTGACCAGGACGTAGCCGGGCATGAAGCGCCGCTCGGTCTGCACCTTCTTGCCGCGGCGCAGCTCCACCACCTCTTCGGTGGGCACCAGCACTTCCTCGACTTCGTCTTCGAGGCCGTTCTGCGCGGCGCCTTCCTTGATCGACTCGGCCACCTTCTTCTCGAAGTTCGAGAGAACGTGGACCGTGTACCAACGCTTCGCCATGCCGCCGCCGTCCAAACCTTGTCGCCCGTGCCTCGCGCCGCGGGTCTTCGCCCCCGTGCGGACCTCCAAAGACGAGGCGCGCCGCATGCCCGGAGCCGTCGCCCCGAATCGCCGCGCGCCCTATTGCGTGAAGGAGAGCGTCGCTTAGTCCCGCGTCAAGAAAAACGCAAGAGGCGGCGCCCCCGGCGACCCGCGGCTCAGAACGCCTGGCCGCCGACGTTGAGGATCTGATCCACGCCGAAGCCGATCAGGCTGTCGACGCCGAAAAAGAAGATCGCCGCGATCGTCGCCATGACGAAGACCATGGCCGTGGTCAGCAGCGTCTCGCGCCGCGTGGGCCACACGACCTTGGAGGCCTCGGCCCGCACCTGCTGGATGAACTGAAACGGGTTGACCCGCGCCATGTCTCGCCTCGTCTTCCCGCGTGATCCTCGCTGGCAGGGGCGGAGAGGCTCGAACTCCCGACCCTCGGTTTTGGAGACCGATGCTCTACCAACTGAGCTACGCCCCTGCAGCGCGCCGTGACCTATCTGCGCGGCCGGCCGGGGTCAAGCGGCGCCCGGACGCGCCGACCCGATATGTCGGTTCGGCTCGCCGAGTTCTCAACCGGACGCTGCGTCAATCGGCGAAGCACCATCTGAGGATGGCCTTCTGGGCGTGCAGCCGGTTCTCCGCCTCGTCGAAGATCACGGAGGCGGGCCCGTCCATGACCTCGGACGTCGCCTCCTCCTCCCGATGGGCCGGCAGGCAGTGCATGAAGAGGGCGTCAGGCTTGGCGCGGGACATCAGCTCCGCATCCACGCGGTAGGGGCGCAGCTGGTTGTGGCGCCGTTCGCGCGCGCCGTAGTCGTCATGCATCGACAGCCAGGTGTCGGTGACCACGAGATCGGCGCCTTCGACGGCCTTGGCCGGGTCTCGTTCGATGCGGATGTCGCGGCCCTCGCGCCGCGCCCAGGCGACGACGGCGGGGTCGGGGTCCAGCGTCTCCGGCCCCGTATAGGTGAGGTCGAAGCCGAAGCGGCCCGCCGCATGCAGGAAGCTGGCGCAGACGTTGTTGCCGTCGCCGCTCCACACCACCTTGCGCCCGGCGATGGGGCCGCGATGCTCCTCATAGGTCATGACGTCGGCCATGATCTGGCAGGGATGCGACTTGTCGGTCAGGCCGTTGATAACCGGCACCGTCGCGTGCTGGGCCAGCTCCTCCAGCGTTTCGGCGGCGAAGGTGCGGATCATGATCGCATCGACGTAGCGCGACAGGACGCGGGCCGTGTCGGCGACGCTCTCGCCATGGCCCAGCTGCATCTCGCTGCCGCTGAGAACCAGCGTCTCGCCGCCCATCTGCCGCACGCCCACGTCGAAGCTGACGCGCGTGCGGGTCGAGGGCTTTTCGAAGACCAGCGCCACGATCCGTCCGGCCAGCGGCGCGTCGTCGTCGCGCGCGCCCTTGGGCCGGCCGGCCCGGGCGGTCTTCACCGCCCGGGCGTCGTCGATCATGGCCCTCAGGTCCTCGGCCGGCGCGCGGTCGAGGTCGAGGAAATGCCGGGTCATGCCGGGGCTTCTTCCGGCAGGGCCGCCTCGACCGCCGCGACGGCCGCCTCGAGCCGCGCCATGGCCTCGGCGATGTCGGCCTCCGCGATGTTGAGGCCTCAACATCG
>JBCBYE010000231.1:0-6599 GCA_039816075.1 Pseudomonadota bacterium
CTCAGCAGCACGTCGGCGTCGTAGCCCTCGGCGATGTGGTGGCGTTCGTCGTTGCCCCAGGCCAGCTCGTCGAAGATGTAGCGGCTGTCGGCGGCGCCGGCGGCGATCGCCTGCTTGGGCGCGATCATCGCGCTGGCGCCGAACAGCGCCGTGGTCGCCGACACGCCCAGCGCGCCGCGCAGGATGTCGCGGCGGCCGTAGCGGCGGTTGATGACGTCGCCGATGGTGTTCGCGAGGTTGGGATTGGTGGGGATGTCGTCGAAGGCCTCGAAGGCCTCGGCCTTGTTGCCATACTCGTCGCTGGCGATGATCTGCTTGCGATCCATGGGGAAGCGTCCTGCATTCTGAGAAAGCCGCCGTTCGGCGCATCCGAGGCGGCCGAGACCGGCGCGATTAGCGTAACCGCGGCGCATGATCCTTGCATGACAGCCCGGCCGATCCGTCCGGCGCCAAAGTCTCGGATCGCGGCGCCCTTCCGCCCCACGGCGCCGCGGCCCACGTCGCGCCTGGACGATCCCGGGCGCCCGCGGCGCGCGGCGGCCGGGGCGCCCGGACGCACCGTCTCGGGGCCCGGAGCACGGCGCGAAAGGTCAGGGCGCCCGGGCCGGACCCCGAGGTTTCGAACCGCTCGACGATGCGGCGCGGCCGGCGAAGGGCGATGCGATCCGCTGAAGGAGCCCCGCCGGCGACCTCTCCACCCGCTTCGCAGGCCTGCCGCGATCTCCCGACTCGCGCCGCGGGCCTGCGGCGAAGGCGCCCGGCGGCCCGCCGCGCCCGGCTCAGCCCGCCACGTTGGCGCTGCGCTCCGGAACTCCGAACTCGCGCCGGCAGGTCTCCGCCAGCACCGCGACGCCCGCATGGATGTCCTCCACGGACGGGTTGGCGAAGCACAGCCGCAGGCTGCGCCGCCCCGCCTCGGCCGAGGCGCACCATTCCGCGCCGGGATTGATCGCCACGCCCTCCGCCGCCGCCGCGGCGGCCAGCTTCGACGTGTCCACCGCCTCCGGCAGCGTCACCCACAGGAAGATCCCGCCCTCGGGCCGCCGATACTCCGCCGTCGCGCCGAACTCGCGGTCCACGGCCTCCATCATCGCCTCGGCCTTCGCCTCCAGCGCCGCGTTCAGCTGCGCCACATGCCCGTCGAAGCGGCCCTTGGCGAACCTGGCCAGCAGCATCTGCTCCACGGCGCCCGTCCCCGCATCCACCTTCAGCGGCAGCAGCCGCGACAGCACCGGCCAGTCCGCCGTCAGAAACCCGACCCGCAGCCCCGGCGCCACGGATTTGGAGAAGCTGCCGCAGTAGATCACCCGGCCGCTGTCGTCCAAGCCGCGCAGCGCCGGCGGCCGCGCCGCGCCGCCGAACACCAGATCCGCATAGCAATCGTCCTCGAACACCGTCAGGTCATGCTCGGCCGCGATGGCCAGGATCTCCCGCCGCCGCGCCTCGGGCATGATCGTGCCCGTGGGGTTCTGCACCGTGGGGATGAGGTAAAGGTACTTCGGCTTCGCCCCCCCCTCCGCCAGCGCCGCGCGCAGCGCATCGGGCCGCAGGCCCTCGCCGTCGGTCTCGATGCCCACCGGCTCCGCGCCGAAGGCCCGGATGCGGCCAAGCGCGCCGCCATAGGTCTGCATCTCGCAGAACACCCGGTCGCCCGCCTCCAGCAGCGCGCCGTTCACCAGGTCCAGCGCCTGCAGCGAGCCCGAGACGATCAGCACCTCGTCCGGATCGGCGGCGATCCCGGCCCGGGCCAGCAGCGTCTCCGCCACCACGCCCCGCAGGCCCGCATGACCCAGGGGCGAGCCGCCGGCATTGTACATCGCCAGGCCCGCGCCCTCTTCGCGCATGGCCTCGGCGGCCGCCGCGGCGAGCGCCTCCACCGGCAGCGCGCCGGCATCGTTGTTGCCCCCGACGAAGTGGTAGCGCGGCAGGCCCGAGAACCGGCCCGCGGCTCCCTGGGCGCGGCCGGCGAAGCGCGGCGCGTGAACGGTCATGGCATCCTCCCTGGGGTTCCGGCGGGGCCTTGAGGCGCAACCGTTCCGAAACCTCTCCTAATTCGTCCGGACAACATAGTGACGCGGCGGTCTGCGAACGCCAAGGTCCGGTATTCGTCCCGACGCAAGCCCGACGCCGTCGGGTCGTTCGCCGGACCTTTGCCCGACATTCGCCAGACGCCTGCCGGACGCTTGCCGGACGTTCGGCGGACCTATGCCGGACGGCTTTTCAGTCCGGCGCGACGTTCAGATCGAGCAGCGCGCAGCGCCGCTCCTCCCTCGCCACGCGCACCGCCTCGGCCAGGGCGGCCGGCAGATCGGCCCCGTCCTCGACCCGTCGCGCCCAGGCGCGCGACGCCCCGGCGACCGATGCGAAATCCGGCGACGGGCTCAGGGAGGTCAGCGGCATCTCGTTCGCCTGCGCCGCAACGCCCTGAGGGTAAAGCGATTTCACCGATTGCCGCACCGCGCCCCACTCGGCGTTGTTCAGCACCAGGATCACCATGGGCAGCGCCAGCGCCTCGATCATCTGATGGCAGGCGACGGGATTGGCGAAAACGTAACTGCCGTCGCCCATAGTGGCAAAGACCAGCGTGTCCGGCTCGGCCAGCGCCACGCCCATGGCGCAGGGCAGGCCCCAACCCAGCCCGCCCGAATGCGGCTCCTGCCGCCAACCGTTGCGATGGGTCGCCGGCAGCAGGGCCAGCGGCGCCCCCAGCTCCGAGATCACCGTCGTGCGTCCCGCGAAGGCCTGCATCGCCTCGCCCAGGCAGGCCGAGACATAGGCCTTGCTCATGGCTCCCCGGCCGCCTGATTTCGCCTTATCTATCTGTTTTTGCTTTATTTTCCTGGACACCGCCGCCACCCGAGCCGCCCGCGCCGCCGCCGCCGGCCCCGGCGCGCCCAACGCCTCGGCCAGCATCCGCACCGTCTCCGCCGTCTCGCCCGCCAGGGACAGGTCGGAGCGGAAGTTGCGGATCGGCACGCGCGCATGCAGCGGCGAGGGGCCCGCATGGACCACCTTCGCCTCGGGCCCCGGCGCATGCCCCTCCGGCATCCAGGGGGCCAGCGCGTCGAGCACGATCACCAGATCCGCCTCGCTCAGCCAGGGCTCGGGATCGGCGCCGACCTCCATGGGCGAGGTGGTGGGAACCGCGATCGCGTTGGCCCACCAATGACATACGGGGATTCCCCAGGCCTCGCACATCGCGGTCAACGTCTCGAAGGCCGCGTCTGTTCCCGGCCCCCGCTGAGAGATCAGCAGCGGCCGCTCCGCCGCTTCGATCCACCGCGCCAGCCGCGCGACCTCCGCCGCGGGCGGCGCGCCGAGGGCCGGCGCCATGGACGGCCCCTCGCCCAGCCGGGCGGTGGAGACGCTTTCGCACAGCACCTCCCGCGGCAGCGCCAGGTAGACGGGGCCCTTGGGCGTGCTTTCCGCGATGGCCCAGGCTCGATCGGCAACCTCCTGAACCTGCTCGGGAAAACGCAGCTCATACTCCCATTTGCAGGCCTCGCGGACCAGCGCCGCCTGGTCCCGCATCTCCTGCCCCCAGCCGATCGGGACGGTGCGCGCGCCGAAGCGTCCGGCCTCCAGCGTCGGCGTGCGCCCGCTCATGAGCAGCACGGGCGCATGGTCCATGGCCGCGTTGATCGCCACGATGGCGCCGTTCGCCAGACCCACATTGGTGTGCAGGATCACCGCCTGCGCCCGGCCCGTGGCGAACCAGACCCCATGCGCCAGTCCCAGGGCCGCATGCTCATGCGGGCACAGGATCGCCCGCGGCAGCCGCGCGCCCGAGGCCTGCGCCCGCGCAAGTCCCTCGATCATAGGCGGAAAGTCGGTGCCGGAGTTGCAAAAGACATAGTCCACGCCCAACGCGCCCAGCCGCGCGAACAGCGCCGCGCCGGCCGTCGTGCGCTCGGACCCGTCCATCCCCTCAGCCCTCCCGCGCCGCGGCGCGCAGGGCCCGGTCCAGCGCGTCCAGAAACCGCGAGCGGTCCGCCTTGGAAAACCCCTTGCCTCCGCCGCCCGCGCCCAGCGGATTGGCGGCGCGCAGGTCCGCCATCAGGTCGCGCATGGCCAACGCATGGCCGATGGAGGCCGGGGTGAACGCCTCCCCGTCATGGCGCAGGGCCCGCGCGCCGGCCTCCAACACCCTGGCGGCCAATGGAATATCGCCCGTGACGCAGACGTCCGAGGGGCCGATGCGGTCGGCGATCCACTTGTCGGCCTCGTCCGGTCCGTCGGGCACCATGACGACCTTGACCCGCGGATCCTGCGACGGGCGCAGCCCGCCGTTGCAGACCCACAGCACCTCCGCCTTGTGGCGCAGACCCACGCGCGCCGCCTCTTCGCGCACCGGGCAGGCATCGGCGTCCACAAAGACCTTCACGTCGAAGACTCCAACGGCGTCAACGACATGCGCCGATAAAGCGCCTCGGCCGAGGCGCGGTCGCACAGGGCCGTGGCCGGCGTCGTCACCGCCGAGGCGGCCGCCGCCATGGCCCGGGCCAGCGCCTCGCGCAGCGGCCCTCCCGCCGCCATGACGCCCAGAAACCCGGCCAGAAAGCTGTCGCCGGCCCCCACGGCCGAGACCACCTGCACGACCGGCGGCGTCACCCGCCAGGCCTCCGCCGCGGTCGCCGCGATCGCGCCCTCGCCCGCCAGCGTCACCACCGCGACCTCCGCCGCGCCGCGGGCCGCCAGCGACCGCGCCAGGGCCTCCGCCTGCGCCGCATCGGGCGTCGCCACGCCCAGCAGACCGCCCGCCTCGCCCCGATCCATGCGCAGCAGGGCGAGCGGCACGCCCCCGCCCGCGGCCGCCGCATCCAGCGCCGGGCCCGACGTGTCGACGGCGAGGCGGACGTCCCGCGCGGCCAGACGCTCCGCCAGGATCAGAGGCAGATCGGCGGGCGCGCCCGGCGGCTGGCTGCCGCTCAACGCCACGACGTCGCCCGGGCGCAGCGCCGCCTCCAGCCCGCCCAGGGCCGCGTCCAGCGCGTCGGCGTCCCAGGGTTCGCCTGGAAAAACGAAGCGATACTGCTCGCCCGTCCCCGCATCGGTCACCGCCAGGCTGCGCCGCGTGTCGCCGGGCGCGTCCAGCCACAGCGCCTCCAGCCCCTCCGCCTCGGCCAGCGCGCGGAAGGCTGCCCCGCTGGGTCCGCCGACGGCCACCGCGGCCAGACTGTCCCCGCCCAGCAGGCGCAGGGCGCGCGAGACGTTCACGCCGCCCCCGCCCGGGTCGAGCCGCGGCGCCGCGCAGCGCAGCTTGCCGCCGGCGCGCACCGCCGTGGCCTCGCTCGACATGTCGAGCGCGGGGTTGAGCGTCAGGGTCACGAGTCTCGCCATCCGGCCCTCCGGCCGCAAATGCCTGCCTGAGCCGGCATTTCGGGGGAACGCGGCGACGAATCGCAAGGGCGGACGTTGATTTTCCCTCGAAACGCGCTGATTTAAGCCGCGGCCGGCATCGCCCGGCCCAAGCCGAGGACCGTCCGCACATGCCCCGCCTTTCGCCGCCCCTTCCCCTCGTCGTGCGCGGCCCCGCGGCGCGCGGGCGCGGCTGATGGCAGGCGGGCACGGTCCGTCCTCGCCCCTGGCGGTGGCGGCGGGGCTGCTGGTGGCGCTGCTCTCGGCGGCCGGCGCGCTCGGCTTCGCGCTTCTGCAGCCCGCGGTGACGGGCGGCGAGGCGGTGAGCTTCGTCCGTCCCTGGGCGCCGAGCCTCGGCGTCGATCTCGCCTTCCGCATCGACGGGCTGTCGCTGGTCTTCGGCCTTCTGATCACCGGCTTCGGCGCGGTGATCGCCGTCTACGCCCTGCGCTATCTGCGTGGACACCCGCATTTGACGCGCTTTTTCCTATACTTGGGCCTGTTCGAGCTGGGCATGGTCGGGCTGGTCACCGCCGACGACGTCATGACCCTGTTCGTGTTCTGGGAGACGACGACGGTCGCCTCCTTCCTGCTGGTGGGCTTCGACCATGCCTCCGCCAAGGCGCGTCGCTCCGCCTGGCAGGCGGTGCTCATCACCGGCGCGGGAGGGCTGGCGCTGCTCGCCGGGCTGATCCTGCTGGCCCAGATCGCCGGAACCGCTCGGATTTCCGAGATCACGGCGGCCGGCGGCCTGGGCGAGGCGGCGCTCTACACGCCCATGCTGACCCTGGTTCTGATCGGCTGCTTCGCCAAATCGGCCCAGGCGCCGCTGCATGTCTGGCTTCCCAACGCCATGGCCGCGCCAACGCCGGTCAGCGCCTATCTGCACTCCGCCACCATGGTGAAGGCCGGCGTCTACCTGCTGGCGCGTCTGCACCCCGCGCTATCGGGGACGGAAATGTGGACCTTCTCCCTTTCGGCCTTCGGCGGCACGACCATGCTGATGGCCGGCGTTCTGGCGCTGCGCCAGCGCGACCTGAAGCTGGCGCTGGCCTACACCTCGGTCATGGCGCTGGGCTCGCTGGTGATGTTCCTGGGCGCGACGGAGAAGGTGGCGGTGGTCGCCGCCATGACGTTCCTGATCGTGCACGCGCTCTACAAGGCGTCGCTGTTCATGGTGGTCGGGGCCATCGACCATCAGACGGGTACGCGCGAGATATCGGAGCTTGGCGGCCTGTGGC
>JBCBYE010000128.1:0-8750 GCA_039816075.1 Pseudomonadota bacterium
CGGCCGCCTCGAGCCGCGCCATGGCCTCGGCGATGTCGGCCTCCGCGATGTTGAGGGGCGGCAGCAGGCGCACGACGTTGTCGGCCGCCGGCACGGTGAGGACATGGGCCGCATAGCCCGCCTTCACCACGTCGACATTGGGCGCGACGCATTCCAGGCCGAACATCATCCCCTCGCCCCGCACGCCCTTCAGAACGCGCGGATGGGCCGCGACCAGCCCCGCCAGCTTCTGCCGCCAGGTTCCCGCCTTGCGCGAGACCTCGGCCAGAAAGCCGTCGGCCAGCACCTCCTCCAGCACGGCGACGCCCACGGCGCAGCCCAGGGGGTTGCCGCCATAGGTGGAGCCGTGGGTGCCCGCCACCATGCCCGAGGCCGCCCGTTCCGTCGCCAGCAGCGCCCCGAGGGGAAAGCCGCCGCCGATGGCCTTGGCGATGGGCATGATGTCGGGCGCGACGCCCGCCCATTCATGGGCGAAGAGCTTGCCCGTGCGGCCGACGCCCGTCTGGATCTCGTCGAAGATCAGCAGCGCGCCGACCTCGTCGCACAGATCGCGCAGGCCCTTGAGGCACTGGAGGGGCGCAGGGCGGATGCCGCCCTCGCCCTGCAGGGGCTCGATCATGATCGCCGCGGTCTTCGGGCCGACCGCGGCGCGCAGCGCCTCGTGGTCGCCGAAGGGCAGCGTGATGAAGCCGGGCATCAGAGGGCCGAAGCCGGCCGTCATCTTCTCCGACCCCGAGGCGGCGATGGCGCCGGTGGAACGGCCGTGAAAGCAGCCCTCGAACGTGATGATCTCGATCCGCTCCGGCTCGCCGGCGTCGTGGTGATGCTTGCGGGCCATCTTGATGGCCAGCTCCACGCTCTCCGTCCCCGAGTTCGTGAAGAACACGGTGTCGGCGAAGGTCGCGTCCACCAGCATCTGCGCCAGCTTTTCCTGCTGCGGAATGCGGTAGAGGTTCGAGGTGTGCCACAGGCGTCGGGCCTGATCTTCCAGCGCAGCCACGAGTCGGGGATGGGCATGGCCCAGCGCGTTCACCGCGATCCCGGCGCCGAGATCCAGATGACGCGTCCCAGTCTCGTCGATCAGCCAGGGGCCGCTGCCCTCCACGAAGGAGAGCGGCGCCCGCGCGTAGGTGGGAAGAACGGGCGTGATCACCTCGAATGTCCTTTCAAGACGGCGGCCGCGAACGTGAAACGCCCCCCCGGCGGCCGCGACGGAAGAGCGCGGCCTTGGTGCGCGCCCGCGAACGGCAAGTCAATCATGCGGCGGGAGGGCGTCGTCGCGGGGGCCAAGCCGCTTCTCGCCAGGGGGAGAATCGGGCATGACTGTTGCTGTTTTAACAGATTGGGGGCTTCGGCCATGACATCTCGCCTTCTCGGCGCTGCGCTCGCCGCGGCGCTGCTCGCGCTTCCCGCTCACGCCCTCACCGCGGTGACCGGCGCGACATTCGTCTCTTCGACCACCGCGATCGCCACCGACGACTTCGAAGATCTGTCCGGCACGCTCTCAGTCGCGGGTCCGCGCGTGGGTCCCGACGGCGTGACGACCTCGTCGCCCTCGAACAACCTGTTCACCGCCAGCCCGGGGCAAAGCAGCAATCCCACGCAAGCCATCGGAACGGAAAACCCCCGAGGCGACGGCTTGACATTCATGATCGCGGACGTCGCGGACGCCTTCGCCATCGACCTGTTTCACAACGACGGCAACGGAGATCAACTCGGCGACTCGAGCGATTTCGACATCGACTTCACGCTGGCCGGATCGTCGGTCGCTTCGACCGTGGTGGCGGTCGCGCCCGACGGGGGGTCGTCTTTCTACTTTCTCGACATCCCCGGCTTCGACGCCGTGACGGTGCTTTCGCAGGCGGGCCTGTTCGAGGTGGCGGACAACGTCGTCTTCGCCAAGGGGACCGGCGGCGGAGGGGCGGAGGTGCCGCTGCCCGCCGCCGCGCCCCTGCTGCTCGGCGCGCTGGGCGGCCTGGCCCTGCTGCGGCGGCGCGCCCGCGGCTGATCCCGCCTCTTCGACCGGCCCTGCGAGGGGCCGGTCCCGGCCCGCCCGAACCGGCGGCGTCCTGCGGGGCGCCGCCGTTTTCATGTCGGGCCGAGGACGCGCCGTTCCGTGCGCCAGAGCCCTCGATGCGTGTCACGCAGCCGTCACGGCGAATCGATCAAGGTCTTCTCAACCAAGGCGGCAGGGGCCGCCTGGACCCCGACGAGGAGACGACGCCATGACCGCCCTCTTCACCGATGCCGCCCAGGTTTTCGCCGACGGTCTGCGGGCCCTGGCGATGGAGATCGCGCCGATCATGGCCGCGGTCGAGGCCGCGCCGGTCATGGCGACGCTTCGCGACATGGCGGCCTCCTTCGCCGTCTGACGACGGGTCCCCGTTTCGGCCGTCCACACGCACCCCAGCGGCCGGCCGAGACTTCCGAGGGCGCGCAGCAGCCCCACGCCTGCCCCCGGAAGACGGACGGGGCGGTCCCTCCGGCCGCCCCGTCCTAGGTTTCGACGCCTCCGCCGGACGACGTTCGGCCCGAACGCCGGCCTAGGGCGCACCGCCCTGCCCGTCCTCCGCCGCCTCGAACTCCAGCAAATCGCCGGGCTGACAGTCCAGCGCGGCGCAGATCTTCGCCAGCGTCTCGAACCGCACGCCCCGCGCGCGGCCGGCCCGCAGCACCGAGACGTTCTGCTCCGATATCCCGATCCGCTCCGCCAGCTCTCGCGACCGCATCTTGCGCCGCGCCAGCATCACGTCGAGCCGCACGACGATGCGCTCCGCGCCGACGCCGCCGGCGTCATCGCCGCTCATACGAAGCTCCGGTTCTCGCGCTCGATCTCCACGCCCAGCCGCAGCGCCTGGCCCATGGCGGCCAGCAGACCGCCGACCAGCGCCGCCAGCACCATGGCGCCGTCGATGGTGACGGCCAGGATCCGCTCCCCCGGCGGCGCGTGCCAACTGAGCGTCACCGTCATGACGGGGGTGGCCAGAAGCGCGAGCGCGGCGAAGGCCAGCAGCCTGAACCCCACCGCGCGCATGGCCCGGGCGGAGCGGTCGGAGAACACCTCGCCCGCATGCCAAAGGCCGAAGAGCCGCGCGCCGGCGAGAACGGCCCGGATGCCGGCGGCCGATACGCAGAACAGCACAGCGCCGGCAAGGGCGCGCTGAGCGCCGGTCAAGGGCGCGGCCGGCGGCGCGGCGGCGATCCAGCCCGAACGCGCCAGCGCCGCCTCCAGCCAGCCGGGCCAAAGCAGCAGAGCGGCCAGCGCGACGCTGAGCAGCGCCGCCGCCGCATAGGCCGCCCATCGCAGCGCCCCGCTGAGCCGCCGCAACCGCGCGCGCGCCTCTGCGGCGCCTTCGGATTCCACCATCGCCCCGCTCCTTGACATCGCGACTGGATTACATTTCTTAATGTAAAACATGAATCAATCACCGTCAATCGAGCAGATCATGATCCGTTGGACCACCTTCGCCGCCCTCGCGGCGCTCGCCGCCTGCACCACCGTGCCCGTCTCCACCCTGTGGCGCCTGTCGCAGGTCGACATTCTGACGGTGGATGCGGCGGGCCTGCGCGTCGCCGTGAAGGCGCCCGAGGCGTTGGCCCTGCCGCGCGACGGGGCCGTGATGACCGTGGGCGCGAGACGTCCGGATGGGCGAGAGATCCAAGAGCGCTTCGTCCTCGCTCCGGCGCCGCAGGCCGAAGCGGATCCCGACCTGGCCGACCACGCCTCTGCCGGCTTCGCCCTGCGCGCCTACCGCGTGGCGCCGGAAGACCTGGAACGGCTCGACGCCGCGCGCGCCGACATTCGGGCGTGGAAGGCGGAGGCGGGCGATGCGGTCCAAGGGTCCCTGTCGATCGCCGCGCGGGCGTGCCCCCGCGGGCCGGCGCCGCTCGACGGGCCGCTGCCGGTCAGCACGTTCCTGCGGTTCGACGCGCAGGAGCGCTGGTTCAAGCTGTCCGGCCCCGACGACATCGCCGACCACATCGACGCGGCCGGTCTGACGGCGGAGCCGGGCGCGCCGGGCTGCCCGCCCGCGCGTCCGGCGTCCTGACGCGCCGCGCTCAGGCCCCGCGCAGGTCCGGCGGCGTCGCCTCCTCGACCAGCGCCGCCGCGATCTCCTCGAGGCTCATGACCTGCTGCCCCTGCTGCCCGAGCCGGCGGACCGAGACGGCGCCCTGCTCCACCTCCTGCCGACCCACGGCGAGGATCACCGGGACCTTGGCGAGGGAGTGCTCGCGGACCTTGTAGTTGATCTTCTCGTTGCGCGTGTCGGCGCGCACGCGAAGGCCGGCTTCGGTCAGCTTGGCGGCGACCTCGTAGGCGTAGTCGTCGGCATCCGAGGTGATCGTCGCGACCACGGCCTGGCGCGGCGCGAGCCACAGCGGGAAGCGGCCCGCGTGGTTCTCGATCAGGATGCCGATGAACCGCTCGAAGCTGCCGAGGATCGCGCGGTGCAGCATCACCGGGCGGGCGCGGTCGTCGTCGGGGGTGACGTATTCGGCGTCCAGCCGCTCGGGCAGCATGAAGTCGGCCTGGAAGGTGCCGCACTGCCATTCGCGGCCGATGGCGTCGGTCAGCTTGAAGTCCAGCTTGGGGCCGTAGAAGGCGCCTTCGCCCGGGTCGACCTCGTAGTCGGTGGTGACCTTGCGTACGGCGGCTTCCAGCGCCGCCTCGGCCTTGTCCCAGACCTCGTCGGAGCCGGTGCGCACCTCCGGCCGGGTGGAGAACTTGATGTCGAAGCTGTCGAAGCCGAGGTCGCGGTAGACCGTGGCCAGCAAGTCCATGAACGAAGCGCACTCCGCCTCGATCTGATCCTCGGTGCAGAAAATGTGCGCGTCGTCCTGCACGAAGCCGCGCACGCGCATCAGCCCGTGCATGGAGCCCGAGGACTCGTAGCGGTGGCAGGAGCCGAATTCGGCGAGGCGCAGCGGCAGGTCGCGGTAGGACTTCAGGCCCTGATTGTAGATCTGCACATGGCAGGGGCAGTTCATGGGCTTGAGCGCGTTGGTGCGCTTTTCGTTCGCGTGCTCTTCGTCGATCTCCGTGATGAACATGTTCTCACGGTACTTATCCCAGTGGCCCGAGGCCTCCCACAGCTTGCGGTCGACCACCTGCGGCGTGCGGATCTCCTGATACCCGGCCGCGGTAAGGCGGCGGCGCATGTAGTCCTCGAGCGCGCGGTAGACCGTCCAGCCGTTCGGGTGCCAGAACACCATGCCGGGCGCTTCGTCCTGGAGGTGGAAGAGCTCCATCTCGCGGCCGAGACGGCGGTGGTCGCGCTTGGCGGCCTCCTCCAGCATGTGCAGATGGGCGTCGAGTTCCTTCTTGGTGCGGAAGCCGACCGCATAGATGCGCTGGAGCATCTTGTTGCGGCTGTCCCCGCGCCAATAGGCGCCGGCGACGGACATCAGCTTGAAGGCGTCGGCGGGGGCCTGGCCGGTATGGGCCAGATGGGGCCCGCGGCACAGGTCCTGCCAGTCGCCGTGCCAGTACATGCGGATCGGCTCGTCGCCGGGAATGCTCTGGATCAGCTCCACCTTGTAGGGCTCGTCGTTGGCCTCGTAGAAGGCGATGGCGCGGTCGCGGTCCCAAACCTCGGTGCGCACGGGATCGCGCAGGGCGATGATCTGGCGCATCTTTTTCTCGATGGCCTCGAGATCGTCGGAGCTGAACGGCTCCGCCCGGTCGAAATCATAGTACCAGCCGTGGTCGATGACCGGACCGATGGTGACCTTCACGTCGGGCCAGACCTCCTGCACCGCGCGGGCCATGATGTGCGCGAGGTCGTGGCGCGTCAGTTCCTCGGCCTCGGCCTTGTCCTTGGCGGTGACGATGGCGAGAGCGGCGTCGGCCTCGATGGGCCGCGACAGATCCGAAAGCGTGCCGTCGATCTTCACGGCGAGCGCGGACTTGGCGAGGGACTTGGAGATGTCGGCCGCCACCTCGCCCCCGGTGACGCCTGCGCCATATGTCCGCGTCGCGCCGTCCGGCAGGGTGATCGTCACCTGCCGGGCCTCGCCAACCTGATCTTCAGGGCGGGCGACGGACGCGTCGGACATGGGGAGGCTCCACAATTGAACGGCGCCGCGGAGCCGTCTCCGCGGACGTGGCGCGCACCCTAGGCGGGCGCCGACACCTGTCAAGCGAAGGCGACGGCTTGGCCGTTGAACGCGACGACGCGCGGCCATATCATCAGGGGCGACCCAAGCGGGAGCGGATGCGATGATCTCCAGCAAGCGACCCGACAGCCTGTTCGGCGTCGAGGACTTTCTGCCCGACGACCCGCAGCGCGTGAAGCTGCTGCGGGCCATCGACGGCGGCGCGACCTCGGCCGGCGCGCTGCGCCGCGCGGTCGGCGGGCCGGACCGCGGCAGCTTCGAGAAGATGCTGCGCGGCGCCTACGCGGACGGGCTGATCGAATTCGGCGGCAACCAGGTCAACCTGACCGACCTGGGATCGCGCGCCACGCGCAAGCGCTGACGGGCGGGGGCCGGGGGGATGGGCGTCGGGAGCGCGATCCCCCTGCGTCCCCTGAAACCGGCCGAGATCGAAGCCGACCGGCGGCGGCTGCGGCGGCTCTCCACTCTGCTGGGCGCCTCCGTCCTGCTGTTCCTGATCGCCGCGGCCGTGGCCGCCTCGCCGCACGGGGCCGCGTCGCTCGAAACGCTGTGGCGACAGGTCCTGCTCTACGCGGGCGCGGCGCTGCTGGGCGGCGGACTGGGCTGGGCGGAACTCGCCTCGCGCTATCGGGATTCGCCGGCGCAGCTGACGCGCATGCGCTCCGCCTACATCTATGTGGGGTTCAACGCCGTGTTCAGCGCGCTGGCGTTGACGTTGCTGCAGCTGGGCCAGGGACTGGGGTCGTCGACGAACGAGCATCTGCAGCAGATGGCGCTGGCGGGCTTCGGCGGCGCGCTGCTGCTGCGATCTTCCGTCGCGCGGACCAAGATCAGCGAATCCGAGGTCGCCGTAGGGCCGGCGTTCCTGGTGGACATGATGCTGTCGGTGACCGACCGCGCCATCGACCGGGCCAGCGCGGCGGAGCGCATTTCGGTCACGCAGCGGGTCATGGCGAACGTCTCCCCCGACTTCGCGGTCAAGCCCTTCGCCGCGGTCTGCATGGCGGGCATGCAGAACCTGAGCGCGGAGGAGAAGGAGCGCATCGACCAGCGCCTCGCCGCGCTGTCGGTCAAGGGCATCAGCCCGGACGTCCGCTCGTTGATCGCCGGGCTGATCCTGTCGGAATATGTGGGGCTGGAGGTGCTGGAGCAGACGGCGGCGTCGCTGCAGCGACAGATCGCCCGCGCGCGGCGGCGCTATCGCAAGACGATGTCGGCGGACGACGGGGCGAGCGAGGTGGCGGCCTACCTGGACAGCGAAGTCGACGAGGCGGCGGAGCCGGAGCCGGCCGCGCCGGCGGATGCCGCGGACGCGGCCGATGCCGCGGCGCCGGCCGAGACGGCCGCAGCGTTGACGGCCGATGCGGCCGATGCGGCGGTCGAGGACGGCGCGGACGCGGAGCCGGAGCAAGCGGGAGCGGTGATCGACCCGGCGGAGCCGACGCCCGCCGCGGCCTCGGCCCCCGCAGCATCCTCGGCCCCCGCAGAATCCTCGTCTCCGTCGAAGGCCTCGCCCGACAAAGCCCCGATCAGGAACCGAAAACTTCGGCAGCCCCTAGGCGGTCGCCGCCGCTGACGCGCGCGCGGATCGCTCAGGTCGACGCGCGCGCGTCGCGGTCCGGTCACACGACCGTCGCGAAACGCGTGCAAGGGTGTTGGAAACGATTGTTCGTCCTCGTCGCCCCGGAAAGAGCCGCCATGACCCTGCACCGCCTCTCCCCCCCCGTCGCGCTCGCAGCCGCCGCGCCGCTTTTCGTCTCGCTGGCCGCCGCGCCGGCCTTCGCCGCGGACAAGCCCGTCGCCTCCGTCGGGGGCTACCTCTTCATGGGCGCCTCCATCGGCGATGGGAACACGTCGGAGGACACGGAGATCGGCATCATCCGCGACGGCGAGATCCACCTCAAATGGCGCGGCTCGTCCGACAACGGGCTGACCTTCGACGGGCGCGTGGAGCTGGAGGCCTTCACCACCGGCGACCAGATCGACGAGAACTGGGGCCGCGTGCAGGGCGCCTTCGGCGAGCTGCTCATCGGCGGCGCCGACACCGCCATGAACGAGTACGGCGACGTGGGCATCGTAACGCCCGCGCTGCCGCTGAACTACTTCGACAGCGACATCAGCGCCGTGCCGGGCGGCGGCGTGGGCTTCATGGGCAAGGACGATGCACTGTCCATCCGCCTGGGCAACCGCAACATCGGCCTGGGGGCCGCGGGAACGTTGAAGGCGGGCGTCAGCTATCAGCCCAACGCCGACACGGACGGGAGCGACGACACCAACTACGGCTTCGCCTCGCGAGGTCCGGGCCTTGCGCCCAAGGATCAGATCGCGCTCGGTGCCTCGTGGAAGGCGCCCAAGGGCGCGCCGTTCCGCGCGGAGATCGGCGGCGGCTACCTGACCGCCGACGGGCCGGGGGCGGAGGATCTCTATCACGCGGGCATCGAGCTGGGCTTCGGCGGCTTCGACGTCGCCGCTCTCTACGAGCTGGAGGACGGCGCCGGCCCCGACACGGATTTCTACGGCCTCGGCGCGCAATACGGGACCGGTCCCTGGACCGTCGGCGGCGGCGTTCTGTTCTCGGAAGGCGGAGAAGAGCGGACCGTCGCGACCTTCGGCGCCTCCTACGCCCTGGCGCC
>JBCBYE010000625.1:0-2819 GCA_039816075.1 Pseudomonadota bacterium
CTTCATCTTGCACGCGGAAGGCTGCGACAACGTGCAGGTCGGACGTCGTTTCGGTCTGAAGCTGGGTCGGCATCGCCGCGCTCAACTTGCACAGCGGTTTCGCCTTCATCTCCCTCGAAGCGTCGCGATACCGGCGCAAGAGATCTACCCCCCCGTCACGCTCATATGCCGGACCACCTCCCCATCCACGCGCTGTCGCGAATAGTCGAAATCGTGCCCCTTCGGCTTTCTCGAAATCGCCTCTCGGATCGCCGCCTCCAGCGCCGCATCCCCGCCCTCGCCGCGCAGCACCGCGCGCAGGTCGGCGTCGTCGTCCTGGCCGAGGCACATGTAGAGCTGGCCCGTGCAGGTCAGGCGCACGCGGTTGCAGCTTTCGCAGAAATTGTGGGTCAGGGGGGTGATGAAGCCCAGGCGGCCGCCGGTCTCCTCCACCCGCATGTAGCGGGCCGGACCGCCGGTCTTGTCGGGAATGTCGGTCAGCGTGAACTCTGACGCGAGATCCTCGCGCACCTGCGTCAACGGATAATATTGGTCCAGCCGGTCCTCGTTCCCCAGATCGCCCATGGGCATGACCTCGATGAAGGTCAGGTCCATGCCGCGGCCGTGCGACCAGCGGGTCAGCGTGTGGATCTCGTCGTCGTTGAAGCCCTTCAGCGCCACGGCGTTGATCTTGACCTTCAGCCCCGCCTCCTGCGCCGCGTCGATGCCGTCGAGGACCTGGGCGAAGCGGCCCCAGCGGGTGACCTCGGCGAACTTGTCGGCGTAGAGCGTGTCCAGCGAGACGTTGATCCGCCGCACGCCGGCCTCATAGAGCGGCTGGGCGAAGCGGCGCAGCTGGCTGCCATTGGTGGTCAGCGTCAGCTCCTCCAGCGCGCCGGTCTCCAGATGCCGGCCCATGGCCTCGAAAAAGCCCATGATGCCGCGGCGGACCAGCGGCTCCCCCCCGGTGATGCGCAGCTTCTTGACGCCCAGGCGCACGAAGGCGCTGCACATGCGGTCCAGCTCCTCCAGCGTCAGAAGATCCGCCTTGGGCCGAAAGGTCATGTGCTCGGCCATGCAGTAGACGCAGCGGAAATCGCAGCGATCGGTGACCGACACGCGCAGGTAATCGATGCGGCGCGCGAACGGGTCGATCAGCGGCGCGGGGGCGTCGGCGGTCAGGTCGGTCGTCATGGCGCATGGCTCCTGGCGGGGCCGCGGCGGCCCCTCGGGCCAGAAGCTAGTTGCAGGCCGGAACCGCGGCAAGCGGTTCGCCGCGGCGCGGTTTCGTGATATCCCTGCGGGCGACGCGCGGGCGCTGGGGGATCATGACCGAGGACGCCTTTCACCGCTTCGCCGCCGAGGCGGAGGCCGCGGACAGCACGCGCCGGCTTTGGGCCGCCGCGCGGCGCTGGCTGCGCACCGAGGGCGTGGTGCGGCTGAGCTATCATCACTATCCCGGAACGGCCGGCCTCGCCCCGACCGACTCCCTGTCCATCGACGGGTTCCCCGAGGACTGGGCCGCCGCCTACGTGGCCGAGAACCTGCAGCGGGTGGATCCGATCCCGCGGGTCGCCATGCGGACGTTCGAGCCGTTCCACTGGGAGGACGCCGCGGCCTTCGCCGACGTGTCCAGCGCCGAGATGGAGTACCTGCGCCGCCTGACCGCGGCGGAGCTGGGCGATGGGCTGGCGGTGCAGGTGTTCGGCCCCGACGGTCGCAACGGCTATTGCGGGCTGGGCTTCGGCGGCGCCCGGCGCGACCTGGCGCCCGACCGGTTGCGGCTGCTGCAGGCCGGCTGCCAGATCGGCCATCTGCGCTACTGCTTGATCGCCCCGTTGGAGGCGCCGGACCGCTCCGGCCTGACCCCGCGCGAGCGGGAGGTGCTGCACTGGATCGTCCAGGGCAAATCCAACAGCGTGATCGCCGACATCCTGGGATGTTCGCCCCACACGGTCGATACGCACGCGCGGCGCATCTTCCGCAAGCTGGACGTGGGCGACCGCATCAGCGCGGCGGTGCAGGCCGTGGGCCGGGGGATCGTCACGGGCTGACCGCCCGGGCGCGCCGTCGGGCGCCCGGAGGCACGGCGTCGTCATCAAACCGTCACGCAACTGCGTGACGCGCGCCGCCGCCGCGCGTCGCTTACCTGGACGTCAACGACAACTGGATCGGACGTCTTCGCCATGATCGCGGAACACGAGGACCCGGCCGCCGAGAACGTGGCCGATCTGCTGACGCTGTGGAAACGGCTCAAGGAAGAACATGACGCGGCCGGTCGCGATGCGGCGGCGTCGATCGCCGCCGAGACTGAGGCGCGGCTGCGCATGGGGGCCCTTGAAACCCCGATGCTGGCGCTGGCGCGACGGGCGGCGGCGGCGCCGGCGCGCGATGACGAGGACCTGATCGCCAAGCTGGAGTTGTTGCGCTTGCTGCACGAGGCCGAGGAGGATGCGGGCCGCTCGACCACCGAGGTCGTCGCGGCCAGTCTCGTAAGTTCGGTCGCCGAGGCCTTGGTCGCCCGCCGCAGCGGCCCCTAGCGCGCGGCATTCGGCATTCGGCATCCGCAGCGGCGTCACGACGACGGCCCACGCTCGCTGCGGCGCGGCGGCGCCCCGCCTTCGGCCTTCCCGCAGGGCGCGAAGGATGCGGGCGCCGCCGCATCTGCGTCTACCGCGGCGTTCGCCGCATCTGCTGCGGCATCCGCGGCTTGGCGCCTGCGCGCATTGCGCGGCGCGTCCGCTCCGGCTATGCCCCGGCGCAGTCGTCCACCCATCCGCCAGGGGCCCTCCCATGACCGATCACGCCGCGCTCGAAGCCGCCATCGAAGCCGCCTGGGA
>JBCBYE010000103.1:0-9614 GCA_039816075.1 Pseudomonadota bacterium
CACGACGTAGGTCTGACCGCCCCCCACGAAGGGGCCGGACCCGCCGCCGGAGGAGCCGCCGTCGTCGCCAGACCCGCCATCGCCAGACCCGTCGTCGCCAGACCCGCCGCCCATGCCGTCGTCGCCCGAGCCGCCGTCGCCGTCGCCATCCAGGATGGTTCCGGTCGCCTCCACATCGGCGATCTCGGCGCCGTCCGCCGCGGTGAGCCGCAGCTCGAACCGCTCCGTCGCCTCGGCCGCATCGTCGTCGTTGAGCGCGATGGTCACGCTGGTCTCAGTCTGACCTGCGGCGAACACGACCGAGCCGGTCGTCGCTGAAAAATCCGCCCCGGAGGCGGCCGTGCCCGCGACCGTCTCGAACGCCACCTCAACCGGCCCGGCCGCAGGGCCCGACAACGAGAGGTCGAAGGTGATTTCGCCATCCTCCTCCGCCGCCGAGGCGTCGGCCACCAGCACGCTCGGCAGCGTCGGCGCGCCTCCGCCGTCGCCGAAAGCCACGCCGTTGACCGAAACCGGGGCGACCGTCCCGGAGGCCCCCGCTCCCTGGAACCCGAACCCGGCGACGGCGCCTGCGGCTACCGCATCATTGTAGCCCACGGATTCGACCACGTAGCGGTCGCCGACCCGCGAGACGATGCGCGCATTCCAGATGTTCGCGATCTCACCGGCGAAGTCGAAGGAAACGGTCCAGCCGTTCAGCGCTTGGGAGGGCGTCAGGGACAGGTCGGCGACGAAGCCCGCTCCCCAATCGTTCCGGATGACGAGATCGAGTTCGGCGAGCGGCGACGCAAACAGGCTCATGACGCTTCCTTCTGGGGGCAGGACGGTTTCGTACGCGCCTGCCGACAATCAGAAGATGAACGTAAGGGAGCGTTCATAAACCCTCGGTGAGGCGAGCCCCGTTTCGCTTTAGCACTTTGGTGGGGAGGCTTCCTCGAAATTTCGATGTGGAACCATCGTCTTGCCGCGGGCGCGCTTCGGCGCCGATCCGAACTGCATGGGCGGCGCTGGGGCGGGCCCTTGCAGCGAAAGTGGCCGGCGATGTAGCGGACGTGGGCGCTGACGTTTCAGGGAGCCTGCTCACGAACGGTCGTGGACACGAGACGCGAGGCGTTTCGTCGAGGAGCGTTCAAGACGTGCGGTCGTCGAGAGGGGCGATTTTGGCGTCGGGAATGCTGCCGTCGCGATGGGAAGACAGACGCCGGGATGGACACCGGTCAACGTGGCGGTCTCGATCCTGAACCGCGCCGGGTCTGCCGGAGGCTCCAACTTCTGAGTAGGATGGAGCCCATGAGCAAGACGACGAACAAGTTTTCGCCTGAGGTCCGCGCGCGCGCGGTCCGGATGGTTTTGGACAGCGAGGCCGAGCGCGGCTCTCGCTGGGCGGCATCCAGTCGATCGCGCCGAAGATCGGCTGCGCCACGCAGACGTTGAACGAGCGGTGCAAGCGTGCCGAGATCGACAGCGGCGGACGCGCCGGCGTCTCGACTGAGATGACTGAGCGCATGAAGGCGCTGGAGCGGGAGAACCGCGAGCTGCGCCAGGCCAACGAGATCCTGCGCAAGGGCGAGCCTTTGTCCGCCATTGGTCCGAGGACAATGGCGAGCGCGTATTTTGCCCCCCTCTCGGCGAACGCAAGCGTTCGCCTGCCGGCAGCGGGACGGAGCTCGACCGCCGACCAAAGACATGATCGAGTTCATCCATTGCCCGGCAGGCGATGCACCGCATCGCCGAGAGGGGACGACCATCGTGGCGCGCACGGGGTCGAGCCGATCTGCCGGGGTCTCCCGATCGCCCCGTCCACGTATCATGCCCACTTGGCCGGGCGCGCCGATCCGCGGCGGCTGTCGGCGCGCGCCCGACGCGACGGCGAGCTGCGACCCGAGATCCAGCGCGTGTTCGACGACAACTACGGCGTCTACGGCGTGCGCAAGATCTGGCGGCAGTTGCAGCGCGAGGGGGTCGACGTCGCCCGCTGCACGGTGGCGCGGCTCCCTCTCGGTATTTTGCTTCGCAAATCACCTGCCGGGCAATGGATGAAAGCCATGGGCCTTCAGGGCATTGTCCGCGGAAAGCGGGCGAGGACGACGGTCCCCGCCCCAGCGGCGCCCTGTCCCTTGGATCGCGTCAACCGCCAGTTCAAGACGCCGGCCCCGAACCGGCTGTGGGTCTCGAACTTCACCTACGTCGCGACCTGGACAGGCTTCGTTTACGTCGCCGCTCGCCATCGGGCTCGAACCGATGGCGCCTCGATGGCTCGCTGGTGGACGCCTACGCCCGTCGCATCGTCGGCTGGCGGGTCAGCCGCACGGCCCATGCTAGTTTCGTCCTGGACGCGCTGGAGCAGGCGATTCACCAACGGCGTCCCGTGAAGGGCCTTGTGGCGCATTCGGACCGCGGGTCTCAGCATCTCGCCATTCGTTACACTGAGCGGCTGGCCGAGGCCGGCATCGAGCCCTCCGTCGGCAGCGTCGGCGACAGCTACGACAACGCGCTCGCCGAGACGATCAACGGCCTCTTCAAGGCCGAGCTCATCCACTGGCGCGGCCCGTGGCGCAGCTTCGAAGCCGTCGAATACGCCACGCTCGAAGGGGTCGACTGGTTCAACAACCGCCGCCTCCTCGAACCTATCGGCCGCATCCCGCCGGCCGAGGCCGAAGCCGCCTTTTACGTCGCCTTGGAGAAAACAGAGATGGCGGCATAGCCAACGAGAAAACGCCTCCGGCAGACTCGGCGCGGTTCACAGACTCTTCCACCGGCAAGCCATATCGGTTCCGCTTCGCGGCGGCCTCACGGGCGAACGCCTCGGCAGACTCGAAGAAGAACCCCTTCGCGGTGATGTCATAGGGTTGGGCATAAAGCGTCGTCGTCATGGCTTTTCTCCTTTTGGAGCACGGGTTGCGCACGCAACCCGACTAGCCACGCGGCAATGAGCAGGGGGGCGCCGTCAGGGCCGAAGGCCAGGCAGGGGGTGCGGGCGCAGGCGAAGCCGAGCCACGGCTGCTAGGCCTTCGCCCGGAGCGCATGCGGAGGGTTCTGCCTTGACGGCTGGGGGGGCCGCAGGCCCCTTCTTCCAAGAAAAATGGCGTGCCGAAGGCTGTCCGTTGATGCGCGAGGGATCGTCACCCGGATGGGCCAAGACCCAGCATGGGGCTTGGGAAGGCGAAGCCGCGTAGAGCCCGGTCGGGCTGATGCCGGACGCGCCCTACTAAAACTGCAAGCGCAGGAATGGGCGGAATGCGGTCGTTCGCTGCATACCCGCAACCGCCGGGACGAGACCCTGACGACTGACGTTCAGTGCGTTGGAGCCGTTCGAAGACGGCCTTGCGGCAACGGACGCGCAGAAGCGGCTTTCAGCAGACGTGAGACGAGTCTTTGGCCGCCGGTCCGCCGAGAACCACGCATGCGCCAGCTTCCAAGGCTCCAGGCGAACGGGACCTCGGCGATCGCCCAGGGGACCCCGCGAAACGCTTCGTCGGAGGGGGCAGGATGACCGGGATGCACTCGCAGCGCCGTCGCCTCTTTGGATCGCCCTAGGCCAGGAACGGCTCGTCCGTTATTTCCACCTCGAGGTCCCGCAACCCGAACCCGAACCGATCGAAGCGAGACGCGCCTATGGTCACGGCGCCTGGCGTTTCGGCGACTTCCGCGAAGAACGCGTCGATCTTCGCGCCTTCCGCCGCGACCCCGTTCACGAGGATCTCGCGCGAGACGAAGTCGATGCGCACACGGGAGTCGTCGCCCACATCCGTCAGCTTGAATATGAAGTCATCGCGCCACCATCGCGCGGTGTCGCCATCCACGTCCAAGGCGATGCCGACTCGACCGTCCGTTCTGTGCGCCGCCCCGGCCGCCACCGCGAACTCCACGGCTTGCAAGGCGCCGTCGGTGGCCCTCAGTTCCATGGACTCGCCGGTCTCGAACGTCTTCGAGGCGCGGCGGCCGTCGAAAACGCCTCGCAGGCCGAACCCGCTTTCTTCGTCGAAGGTCAGCCAATTCTCGGGTCGACGAAGGAAGAAGGTCCGCGGCGCGGAAGCGGACAGCTGGACGGGATCGTGATCGTCATTGTCGCCGCCGAGCGACTTCAGGCGGTTCCAGGCCCCCATGTCCGAAAGGTTGTAGGCGGCGTCGAAGCCGTCGAAGAACGCGGGTCCGTCGCCCGCCACGCCGTCCGCGTCTTCGAATAGGACGAACTGGCGGAACGCGCGCCCCGCCTGGCCGGAGGCCCAGTCCGGGTCGATCAGGTTCTGCGCGGGATCGGCCGGCGCATCTATCGGCTGACCGTCGACGGCGAGCCGCAGCGTGCCGAAGGCGTAGACGCGCGCGGCCGAGGCGGCGTCGGGCGACACGACGAGGGAGACCGTCGCCGTGTCGGTCAGGCCCGCGGCGTCGGAGACCGTGTAGTCGAAGGCGTCCTCGGTCGCGACGGTCAGCGGGCCGAGTCCGGAATAGTCCACCAAGAACGTGCCGTCGCCATTCGAGGCGACCTGCCCCCCGAGGGCGGTGACCTCGTCGAAGCCGGCGATGCGCGGAACCTCGCCGTCCGGGTCGCGGTCGTTGGCGAGGACGGAGCCGGTGGTCGCGGCCTGGCCGGCGCGGGCCGCGAAGGGACCGTCGTCGACGGCGATGGGGGCGTCGTCGACAGGCGCGATCTCGATGGTCGCCTCGGCGGTGGAGATGCCGGCGGCGTTCTCCACCTGGTAGGTGAAGACATCGGTTCCGAAGGCGTCCGGGTCGGGTCGGTAGTCGAAGCCGCCGTCGGAGCGCAGGGTCAGCGTCCCGCGCGTGGGGCCCTGCAGCAGGCGCAGCGCCGCGCCGGCCAGCGCGTCGTTGGCCAGGACGCCCGGCCCGAGCACGGTCAGCGGCGTGTCCTCGTCGGTCTCGAACCGGTCCGGCGCGGCGACGGGCGCCGGCAGGGGCGTCGGCGCGGCCTCGCCGCCCAGGATCAGGGTCTCGATGGCCCCGGCCTCGGTCAGCGCGCCGACGAGGCGAACCCGTGCGCCGCCGGGAAGGCGGAGATCCAGGTCATCCGCCGCGCCGACGACGGCCTCGATCAGCACGTCCTCGGCTGCCACGCCGGCGACGGAAATCGTGTCTTCGCCGCCGGCATCGACGATCTCGTCAAGCCCCCCGTTGGGGCCGATCACGTATAGGTCGTCGCCCGCCTGGCCCTCGAACCGCTCGTCTCGTTCGGTCCCGTCGAAGCGATCGCCGTCGGCGTCGCCGAAGATGGCGAGGGTGCGGCCGAAGGCGGCGAAGAGGTCGCTCAGCTCCGGATCGGCCAGCAGCGGCGCGATCAAATCCTCGAGCGGAAGTTCGAAGCCGTCAAGCGTCGCCAGCACCGCGCCCGAGGCGTCGGTCAGCGTGATCGAGGTCGCGACGCCCCCGAGGATCAGGTCCAGAAGGACGGAGGGATCGGCGAGGTACGCCTCGGCGGTCAGGCTCTCGGCGGCGGGGTCGAGCACGATGTCGCGCCCCTCCACCGTCACGGTGAAGCCGCCGCGTGTGACGAAGACCAACGCGTCGGACGCGATGGAGATCGCGTCCGGCGTCAGCTCGCCCGCATTCACGAGGGCCTGCAGGTCGACGCCCGCGGCCACGCGCAGATCGCCGATCTTCTCGGGGCCGGACGTCGCCGCCGTCGCCGCGGCGAAGGCTCTGAAGGCGCTGACGTTCGGCTCGTCCCGGATCTCCTGCAGGAAATCGGCGGTATTCAGGAAGACGTTGCCGCCGCCGTCCACCACCTCGCCCTCGGCGTCCGCCGTCACCACCGCGCCGTCTTCCGAGAAAACGGTTGAGAACCTTATGGTGGTGAAGCTGATGTCGGCGGCGACGTTTCCGTCGAAGGTCGTGTCGGTCAGCTCCACCAGACCGCCGCGGCTGTAGATCACGGCGCCTTCGTTGGCTTCGACGTCGCGCAGGAACTCCACGTCGTCCTTGCCGCCGCCGGCCTTGAAGTTGACCTCCACGTCCTCGAACGCGGTGGACGCGTTGGCCTCGAACGTGCTCGACTCGATGTGCACCGCCGCGCCGGCGTCCACGAGGACGCCCACGCCGTCGGCGCCGGTGTTCTCGCGGACCAGCACGTCGTCGAGCTCGACCGTGCCGCGGCGCGCGTGGATTGCGGCGCCGCGGCTCCACTCCACCGCGAAATCGGCGGACTTGGAAGGGAAGGGTTCGAAGAGCTCGGTCTCGGTCCGTCCGAGGTTCTCAAATCGCTCGATGGTGACCCCGACGAGCTGGGTGAAGCCGGAGGAGGCGACGGCGCCGCCGCGCAGGGCGGGCGGCTGGTCGCGTAGATCGAAGGGGCGCGCGACCGGCTGTCCGGCGAGGGTGAAGTCACGGGCGGTCAGGCTGCCGCCGGCCTGCACGTCGAAGACGGTACGCTGGCCCCCGGCCGCGAGGATGCGCGTCTGATCCTGCCCTTCCCCCTCCAGGCTCACGAAGCCCGTCACGTCCAGGTCCAGGGGCGCGCCGGCCTCGTCCACGGCGGTCAGCGTGTAGACGCCGGCGTCCAACAGTATCGTGATTTCTTCGGTCGTGCCGTTGGCGATGGCGATCGCCTCGCGCAGGCTGGTCAGCCCGTCGTCCGGGTCCACGATGTCGAAGAAGGTATCCACGAAGATCTGGTTCGGGGGCGCCGGACGCGCCTCGCCGAAGACGACATAGGCGGCGCCGCCGGTCGCCGGGCTCTCAGCGCCGATCAGCAGATCGCCGACGCCGTCGTCGTTGGCGTCCGGCAGGGCGGCGAGGCTCCAGCCCAGCCTCTCGTCGACGGAGACGCCGTCGATCCGCCGGCCTTGGGTCGGGCTCAAGGCGTTGACGTTGAGGGCGGCGGCCTGCGACGCGGCCCCGTAGACGACGAAGACGCTGCCGGCGTTCTCCACCCCTCCGGGATCGGCGCCGGGCGCGCCGAGCAGGATGTCGTTCAGCCCGTCGCCGTCGACGTCCGCACCGCCGGCCAGCACCGTGCCGAAGCCGGTGGAGACGCCGCCGCCGAAGATCGCGAACCCGTTCGCACCGTCGAGGTCGGACACGTCGAGCGTCGCCGGCAGGCCCGCCGCGTCGCCATAGACGACGTAGGCCGCCGCCGGCCCCTGCGGCGCGGCGAGGTTGGGATCGCCCGGCGCGCCGACGATGAAGTCGTCGACGCCGTCCCCGTTGACGTCGCCGAGGCCCGCCACGGCGGAGCCGAGCCGCGCCGCCTCGCCCGCGCCGGTCAGCGTCAAGGCCGCGCCGGCGGCGTCGAGCTCTTCGCCGCGCGGGGCGCCGCCCAGAATGATTTGCGCCGCGCCCGCGCTGACGGACTGTTCCGATCCGACCAGCACCGACGGCTCGGCCAGCGGCAGGCCCAGCAGCACGTCGTCGATGCCGTCGCCGTTCACGTCGCCGGCGGCGACGGCCTGCGACAGCTCGGTCGATTGGTCCGAGACCAGGCGCGAGGCCTCGGTCCCCAGGGCCGTGAGGTCTGCTCTCTCGAAATCCGGCCCGCCGTAAACCACGTAGCCCGCCTGGCCTTGCGCGATGGCGCCGAAGAAGGCGTCCGGCCGGCCGTCGCCGTCGATGTCGCCGAGGCTCGCGACGCTGGTTCCCAGGCGCTCGCCCGCGGGGCTGTTGAACAGCCCGCCGGGCAGCGCCCCGCCCAGATCGAGCGTGGTGAAGCTTGCCGAGCCCGGCGCCGCCGCGCCCAAGCTGACGGCCACGCGCGAGAGGGCGGCGTTCTGAGGTTCGCCGATCAGCAGGTCGTCCAGCCCGTCGCCATCGAAATCCGCGCCGCCGCCCGCCGAGATGCCGAGGCTCTCTCGAAGATTGGCCCCGATCAGGGCATAGCCGTCGCCGGCGCCGACCGCCGGCGCCGACAACTCCGCCGCGAAGCCGCCGGCGGCGCCGTAGATCACGTAGACCGCGCCTTGCGAGCCGAACGGCGTGGTCGAGAAGAAGGGGTCGGTCACGACGATATCGGTCAGCCCGTCGCCATTCAGATCGGCGCCGGCGACGGCGAGGCTGAAGAAGGGCAGCCCGTCCTCGCCCGGCAGAATGCGGAAGCCGTCGGAGCCGTCGAGGTTGGAGAGATCGACCATTCGTGCTTTCCATTCGTGGCATCGGCGGGACCGTCGCGCTCGCCAAGGAAAACGTGGCGCGCGCAGGGGCCGGCAGCGGTCCGAAAGAGGTGAGCAATGATCCCCTCCGCGAAGGATAACTTTGCTTTCGTGCAGTTTGATGACCCCAACGAAGCCTTGGGACTGGCGGTGCGCCTGGTTGGCGCGACGGCGCCTTTCGATCGGCTGCCCCTGGGGTTGTCGACCTGCCTGCTGGCGCACCTGATCGACCGACGCGAGTACGGCTTCGCCCGGCGCGGCGACCTCGCGACGGGTTTCGTGGCGTTCGGCTTCGTCGAGGATTCGGCGGCCAACGCGTTCCTGCGCGGCGCGCGTCGACTCTTTCCCGGCGATCTGCGGCCACGCGGGGCCGGCACGGGGCTGGTCTTCGCCTTCCGAGGCGTGGATCGCGCGACGACCCGGTTTCTGGTGGGACGGCTGCGCGACGTCGTGTTCCGCGAAACGGAGGCGGTTCGCTATATCCGCGACTACGGCGACGGGGCCGCCAAGCCGCCGCGGCTGGTGACGTTGCGGCGAAGACGCCCCGGCGCGGCCGGCTGACCCGCCTTCACAGGCGCGGCGCCGGATCCAGACCGGTCCGCAACCGGCCGCAGATCGTCGAGTACGCTGCCATCGCGATCACCCCGGCCGAGGCCGGCGCGAGCACCATCCGGAGTGCCGATGTATCACCTCCACAGAGGCATCCGGTTTCGGTATCGCCGCGCTCTCGGCGCGTGGAGGGCCTCGGCAAGCTCGCCGAGCCGTTTTTGCGGCTGGACTGAGTCGTGGATGAAGGGTTTCGGCGAGTAAGGCTCGCTCCGAACGCCGCCGACTACTCGGCGCAGCTTTGACGGAAGCGACGTCGCAGACCCGCTTCGGTCTTCCGCGTTGAATGCCTGCATTCGCGGATACGAGCGCAGCAGGCTCGTCCGCAACCGAACGTCAGCTATGGGCCGCCCGTGAGCGGGCGACCCGTCGCGTCTCAGATCTCGACGGCTTCGGAGATCGCCAGCGCGTCCTCGAGTTCGACGCCAAGGTATCGGGCGGTGCTGTCCATCTTGGTGTGCCCCAGCAACAGCTGCACCGCCCTCAGATTCCCGGTCTTGCGATAGATCTGCGCGACCTTCGTTCGCCGCATCGAATGCATCCCGAAAGCGCTTGGCTCCAGGCCGATCGAAATGACCCAGTCGCGGACAAGCCTCGCATACTGCCGCGTGGAGATGTGCAGGCGCTCGTGGAACCGCACCGGCCAGAGATGCTCCTGGCCGATCATCAACGGATGCGCCAACCAGCGTTGAAGCGAAAGGCGAGTCGCCTCCGTAAGTTCAAACCGCACCGGCTTAACGGTCTTGCTCTGGAGGATCGAAGCCCGTTCCTTGACCTGTGGCCTGCTGCCGGTTCCATGGACAGCTGGTTAACGTTGAATAGCGCGAGCCTCGAACGCCATGGGGCTCAGATAGCCCAGCTTCGAATGGCGTCGCCGCGGATTGTAGAAGCGCTCGATGTAGTCGAAGG
>JBCBYE010000260.1:0-6230 GCA_039816075.1 Pseudomonadota bacterium
GGCAAGGCTGAGGGGACCGCGGCGCGGGGCGTGTTCCTCGACACGCTCGCCTACGCCTGCGATCGGGCGGCGGAGCGGGGCATGACCGCGCTGATCGAGCCGCTGAACCCGCGCGACGCGCCGGGCTATTTCCTGAACCGGCAGGAGCAGGCGGCCGAGATCATCGAGGAGCTGGGACGCCCCGAGCTGAAGATCATGTTCGACGTCTACCATGTGCAGGTGGCGCAGGGCGACGTGCTGCGCCGGTTCGAGGCGCTGCGCGACCATGTCGGCCACGTGCAGTTCGCCGGCGCGCCGGCGCGCGGGCGGCCCGACGAGGGGGAGCTGGCCTGCGACCGGCTGCTGCGCGGGATCGCCGAGGCCGGCTGGGACCAGCCCTTCGGCGCCGAGTACAAGCCCGCGGGGCCGACGGGCGAAAGCCTGGGCTGGATGGCGGCGTTCCGGGCCTGAGAGGCGCGCTCAGTCGAACAGGATCGTCTCGTCGGCGATGGCCTCGCCCCCCAGAAAAATGGAGGCGAGGTCGTTGCGGATCTGCTGCGGCGTGACGTTCAGAAGGTCGATCTTGGCCACGTCGCCGGCGAAGGAGTTCTGGCCTTCCTGCACGCGGATGCGCGTGTCGTCGACCTGGCCGTCGCCGTCCAGATCGCCGGCGGCCACGCGGATGCGGTCGACCAGGCCGAAGACGTCGCGGTTGATGAAGGTCGTGGACTGGAAGCCGAAGAAGCGGAAGGCATCCTCGGCCGTGGAGAAATCGACGATGGTCAACACGCTCTCGAACCCGCCGGAGGCGCCGATGCGATAAAGGTCGGCCCCGGCGCCGCCGCCGGCGCGGTCCTGCCCCTCGCCGTCGTAGACGATGACGTCGCCGTTGACGCCGCCGAACATCCGGTCGTTCCCCGCGCCGCCGTCGAGGCGGTCGCGGCCCGCGCCGCCCTTGAGCGTGTCGTCGCCGAGGCCGCCTTCGAGGCTGTCGCTGCCGGAGCCGCCGTTGAGGCTGTCGCCGCCGCCCTGGCCGAAGAGGCGGTCGTTCGACGTGCCGCCGAAAAGCTGGTCGCCCTGCGCGCCGCCCTGCAGGATGTCGTCGCCGCCGTCGCCGAAGAGAAAATCCGAGCCCGTGCCGCCCCAGAGCGCGTCGGCCGAGGTTCCGCCCCAGAGGCGGTCGATGCCCGCCTCGCCGCGCAGCAGGTCGAGGCCGGTTCCGCCGTAGAGCTTGTCGCGCCCCTCGCCGCCGAAGAGGCGGTCGTTCCCGGCCTCGCCGCGCAGCGTGTCGTCGCCCGCGAGGCCGTCGAGACGGTCGCGCGCGGCGCCGCCCTTGAGCACGTCCTTTAGGCCGCCGCCCAGCAGCTTGTCCTTGCCGGCCTTGCCCTCGATGAGGTTGCGGACGTCTTCCAGTCCGGTCAGGTCGTCGTCGCGCCGCGTCCCGATGATGCGGTTGATCATGCCAAGTCCCCCCCCGGGCGCAGGGGCGCCCCCGCGGAAACGTTAGGCGGGTGGGGCGGCGAGGTCGAGGGGCGTGCGGCGGCCGCCGACGCTCACATCTGGGGCAGCTTTTCGCCCGCGGCGGCGGCCTGGGCGGCGGCGGCGATGCGCTTGGCGCGGGTCGGTTCGGTCTTGGCCAGCTTGATCCAGCGCAGGACGTTGCGGCGATAGGAGGGGGCCGCCTCGGCCCAGCGCTGCGTCGCGCCGACCTGGCGGAGGGCCTGGGTCAGGTCCGGCGGATCGATCAGCGCATCGACGTCGGACCAGTGGTCCCAGAGGCCCGCGGCCTTGGAGGCCTCGATCGCCGCCAGGCCCGGCGGGGCCATGCGGCCGTCTTCGATGAGGCGCGCGGCGCGGTCCTTGTAGGACTGCGCCCAGGCCTCCGTCCGCCTGGGCGTGATGAGCTGCATCGTGCGGGTCGCGTCCAGCGCCTTGCGGCGGCCATCGACCCAGCCGAAGGCGAGCAGAGCGTCCAGCACCGCCTCGCGCGAGACGTATTTGTCCGGCACGGCCTTTTTGAAGGTGACCAGCCAGACGCCCTGGCTCCGCCCGGGCCGGGCGGCGAGCCAGTCGCGCAGGGCGGCGGCGGAGGCGACCTCGACCCGTTCGAAGCGGTCGGCGTCCATGGCGCCGCCTCAGTCCTCCAGCCGGGTCACCAGCACGGTCACCGTCGGCTTCTTGCCCCAGCGGCGCGAGGCGATGCGGCGGGCGGCGCGGGAGGCGGCCTCTTCGACCGCCTCGTCGTCGCGGCGCTTTTTCGGCAGGGCGTCGATGGCGTCCTCTGCCGCCTCGGCGATCAGATCGTCGAGGGGGGCGGGCCAGTCGGCGTCCTCTTCGGGGCCGCCGACGACGCGGACCTGCACGTCGGCCACAAGGTCGCCCGCCTCGTCCACCACGGCCGAGACCACCACATGGCCCTGGCGCGCCAGGCGCAGACGGGCGCGCACGACGCCGTCATGGGAGCCGATCAGCGTATCGCCGTCCAGGTAGAGAGCGCCGTTTTCCACCTCGTCCAGCACCTCCGGCAGGGGGCCGTCGATGGCGAGGACGGTTCCGTTGACCGCCGGCACGCAAGGCACGCCGAGGCCCGAGGCGAATTCGGCATGAGCCATCAGATGGCGATGCTCGCCATGCATGGGCACCGAAACGCGGGGCCGCACGGCGTCGTAGAGGGCCTGAAGGTCGCCCTGCCGCGCGTGGCCGGAGACGTGGATGCGGCCCGAGAGGCCGGGCGAGTGTTCGTCGATCACCTTGACGCCGCGTTCCGACAGCTGGTTGACCACCTTGATGACGCCGGCCTCGTTGCCGGGAATGGTCTTGGAGCTGAAGATGACCGTGTCGTTCTCGCCCAGGCTGACCGTGGGGTGGGAGCCGTTGGCGATGCGCGCCAGCGCCGCGCGGTTCTCTCCCTGGCTGCCGGTGACGAGGTAGAAGACATGTTCCGCCGGAATGGACTTCGCCTCTTCGTCGGAGATGACGGTGGGAAAGTCCTTGAGCCAGCCGGTTTCGTGCGCGGCGTCCACCATGCGGCCCATGGCGCGGCCGACCAGGGCGACGGCGCGCCCGCTCTGGCTCGCGGCGCGAGCGAGGGACTGCAGCCGCGCGACGTTGGAGGCGAAGGTGGTGGCGGCGACGGCGCCGGGGGCGGCCTTGATGATCTCGGTCAGGGGACCCATCACCTCGGCCTCCGACCCGCCGTTCCCCTCCAGCATCACGTTGGTGCTGTCGCAGACGAGGACGTCGACCCCCTCGTCGCCGAGGGCGCGGAAGGCGGCGTGATCGAACGGCTCGCCCAGCTGCGGATCGGCGTCCACCTTGAAGTCCGCCGTGTGCAGGATGCGCCCGGCCGGCGTGTCGATCACGAAGGCCGAGGTTTCGGGGATGGAATGGGTCACCGGCTGGAAACGCACGGTGAAGGGCCCGGCCTCCACCGGACCCAGCCCGTCCACCACGCGCAGGGCCTTGGGCGACACGCCCGCCTCGTCCAGCTTGCGGCGGATATGGTGGGCCGTGAAGGGGCGCGCGTAGATCGGCGCGCGCAGTCGGGGCCAGAGGCGGCCGAGCGCGCCGATATGATCCTCGTGCGCATGGGTGAGGAAGATGCCTTCCAGCCGCTCCGCCTGGCCGGCGATGAAGGCGGGGTCGGCCATGGTCAGGTCGATGCCCGGCGAGGTCTCCATATCGCCGAAGCTGACCCCGCAATCGACCATGATCCAGCGGCGGGCGTCGCCGCGGCCATGGCCGTAAAGATACATGTTCATGCCGATCTCTCCGCACCCACCCAGGGGCAGAAAGACCAGATCGGCGTCACGTTCGCTCAAATCGAGGCGTCCTTGTTGAGTTCGTAGATCGCGGCCAGGCCGCGCATCGTCAGGTCCCCGTCGACGGCGTCGAACACGTCCGTGCCGCGCGCGAACAGGGGCGAAAGACCGCCGGTGGCGACGACCTTCATGGCCTCGCCCCGTTCTTCACAGATACGTCGGCAAACGCCTTCGACCAGCGACACGTAGCCCCAGTAGATGCCGGACTGCATGCAGGCGACGGTGTTGAGGCCCACGACCTGCTCGGGCTTGGTCACGTCGATCTCGGGCAGCGCGGCGGCGGCGTCCTGCAGGGCCTTGAGGCTGAGGTTCACGCCGGGCGCGATGATGCCGCCTTCGTAGTCGCCCGACGGGCCGACGACGTCGAAGGTGGTGGCGGTGCCGAAATCGACGACGATCAGGTTCGGCCCGTAGCTGCGATAGGCGGCGACGGTGTTGACCAGCCGGTCGGCGCCGACGCGGGTGTTGGGGTCGACCTTGGCCGAGATGCCGATGTCGACGCCGGGCTTGCCGATGATGATGGGGCGCGTGCCGAAGTACTTGTCCGCCAGGATCCGCAGGTTGAAGAGCGTGCCGGCGGCGGTGGAGGAGATGACCACGCCCGCGATCCGTTCGGGCGCGACGCCCTGGTGGCTGAGCAGCTGGCGCAGCCACACGAAGTACTCGTCCGCCGTGCGCTTGACGTCCGTGGCGCAGCGCCATTCGTTCAAGAACCGCTCCCCGTCATGGACGGCGAAGACGGAATTGGTGTTGCCGACATCGATGGCGAGGAGCATTTCGGCGTTTCCCTTGGGGGTCCGGGCGGTCAGGGAAAGTGCACGTCCGCCGCGGCGATCCGGCGGGCGCCGGTCGGCGTGTGTAGAACGAGGGCGCCGTCCGCGTCCAGATCGGCGAAGGTTCCGCGGATCGTTTCGCCGGGCAGGCGCGCCTCGAGGGTTTCGCCCAGGCGCGCGGCGCGGGCCAGCCAGGCGTCGCGCAGGGGGGCGAAGCCTTCGGCGTCGAAGCGGGCGCGCCAGCGGGCGAAGCGGGCGGCGAGGGTTGTCAGCGCGCGCTCCGCCGTGGGGGGCGGATCGGCGTGGTCGGCGAGGCAGGCGGGCGGGTGCGCCGCGGCCGGGTCGGGCGGGGGCGCGGCGATCAGGTTCACGCCGATCCCCACGGCGAGCCAGGCGAGGCGATCGCCCTGCCCCTCGCTTTCGAGGAGGATGCCGGAGATCTTGCCCCCCTCCACCAGCACGTCGTTGGGCCATTTGAGGCGGGTCAGCGCCTGCGGCGCGGCGGCGCCGACCAGATCCGCCACGGCGAGGGCGGCGGCGAAGCCGAGCAGGGCCGCCTGCGCCGGGGGCTGGTCGGGACGGATCAGGAGCGTGGCGTTCAGGTTGCCGCGCGGCGCGGTCCAGGCCCGGCCGCGGCGGCCGCGCCCGGCGGTCTGCTCGGGCGTCATGATCCAGATCGGGCCGGCATGACCGCCGCGCGCGTGGTCGCGCGCGATGTCCATGGTGCTGGCCGTCCGTTGCAGGATCAGACGGTCGTGGCCGTCGGGCCAGAGGTCGCTCAGCACGCGCGCGTCACTGCAGCAGGCCCGCCGCCGCGGAGGCCGCCGCCCCCTCGACCCCGAAGAGGTTGAAGCCCGGCAGTCCGCCCAGACCCATGGCCAGCGCGCAGACGGTCAGCGCGACGCCGTGCACCAGCGGCAGCTTGCCGGTCAGCGCCTGATCGGCGGCGTCGAAATAAATGATCTTGATGAGGCGCAGGTAATAGAACGCCCCGATGACCGAGGCGATGGCGCCGGCCAGCGCCAGCGGCGCGAGCCCCGCGTCGACCGCGGCCATGAAGACGTAGTACTTGCCGAAGAAGCCGACCAGCGGCGGGATGCCGGCGAGGCTGAAGAAGAGCACCGCCAGGGCCATGCCCGTGGCCGGACGCTCCGTCGCCATGCCGGCGAGATCGGCGATGTCGGTGACCGGCTGGCCGTCCCGCTCCATGGTCAGGATGAAGGCGAAGACGCCGACGTTCATGGTCACGTAGATGGCGATGTAGACCAGCAGCGCGGTCGCCCCCGCCTCCGTCCCCGAGGCGAGGCCGACGAGGGCGAAGCCCATATGGGCGATGGAGGAGTAGGCCATCAGCCGCTTGAGATTGGTCTGGCCGATCGCGGCGACGGAGCCGAGGAACATGGAGGCGATGGCGAGGAACACCAGGATCTGCTGCCAGTCGCCCGTGGCCCCGCCGAAGCCGTCGTAGAGGACCCGGGCGAACAGCGCCGCCGCCGCCGCCTTGGGCGCCGTGGCGAAGAAGGCGGTGACGGGGGTGGGCGAGCCCTCGTAGACGTCCGGCGTCCACATGTGGAAGGGCGCGGCGGAGATCTTGAACGCCAGCGCCCTTCCATATGTGGACGCCGGATGTCTATGAGGGCTCGCCGACCCCGGTGAC
>JBCBYE010000760.1:0-2059 GCA_039816075.1 Pseudomonadota bacterium
AAACCCGCCGGGTCGCCGCCGCCCGGGGCCAGCGCATGGCGCATGATCGCCGTGGCCCCGGGCCGCGCCAGCGCCTCCGCCAGGGCCGCAGGCGCCGCCTCGGCCCGCGCCTCCGGCGCCGCGACCGCCAGCGCCGCCCAAACCGCCAATCCCGCCGCCGCGACCCTCGCCGCCCGCTGCAACAGCCTCATCCCGCGCCTCCGTCCTCCGCGCCGATGCCGACGAAGATGGCGTCCCTCCGCGCAGGTCCAGCCGCCAGGACATCCCGCCGCGCCAGGGATGGCGCGGGCCCTGCCGTTCGGAACTCGCAAATCGGCGCGCAGGCTGGCGGGCGGGCCGGCGCCCGCAGCGCGCTCGGGGCGTCCGTCGGCGCGCGCTCAGCCCCCGCCGACCCGCGGCGGCAGATCCCGTCGCGGCCCCGTGCGGGGCTTGAAGCTGCGATGCGGATACGGCGCGTCCGGAACCGGCCGGCCCAGAAAGCCGCACAGCTCGTCCCAGCCGTGCCCCTGCCCGGCCCGGTCGAAGATCAGCAGCCGCTCCGGCCGCCCCTCGAAGAACCCCCGCACCCGCGCGTCATGGGCGTGCCAGGCCGCCTCCCAGCTCGCATGGTGCGAATACAGCCCATGGGTCATCGCGTGATAGAGCGGGTCCAGCACCTGCTCGGCGATGCCGACCGCGTCCTCGCGCGCCTGCACGGCCTCCAGATCCTCGCGCAGCTGCGCCGGGCCGCGCCCCTCGAAATGCACGTCCATCGAGGCGAGCCACCCGTCCAGCGGCCGCACCGTGTAGATGAAGCGCGCCTGCGGAAACATCGAGGCGAGCGTCTCGAACTGAAAGCTGGCGTTGATGTCGCAGATCGCGTCGTAACGGAACGCATCCTCCAGCCGCAGCAGCCGCTGCAGGCCGGGATCGAACCAGTGGCACGCGTCGTAGCCCAGCAGCTTCAGCGCTTCGGTCAGGCTGGTGGTGCCGGTGCGGCTCAACCCGATGCCGAACACCTTTTCGCCGTCCGGCGTCAGGCGCCGCGGCGGGGCCAGGCCGCGCTTGGGCGGGGGCGGCGGGGCCTTCGGCGCTTTCGGCGGCTTGGGCGGCGGGCCCAGCAGGGCCCGCTTGGCGCGGCTCGCGGCCCGCCGCAACAGGCTGCGGCGCGGCGGGGCCGCGCCGCCGCCCGCGCCCTGCCCCGCCGAGGCCATCTCAGTTCTTGGCGTAGAACTCGACGACCAGGTTCGGCTCCATCTGCACCGGATAGGGCACGTCGCCCAGGCTCGGCACGCGGATGAAGGTCGAGGTCATCTTGGAATGGTCGACTTCCAGGTATTCGGGCACGTCCCGCTCCTGGCTCTCGACGCCCTGCAGCACCAGCTCCAGCTGGCGCGAGCTGTCCTTGACCGTGACCACGTCGCCTTCCTTGACGCGGTAGGAGGGGATGTTCACGCGCTTGCCGTTCACCTGCACATGGCCGTGGTTGACGAACTGCCGCGCCGCGAACACCGTCGGCACGAATTTGGACCGGTAGACCACCGCATCCAGACGCCGCTCCAGCAGGCCGATCAGGGCCTCCGAGGTGTCGCCGCGCAGGCGCTCGGCCTCGGCGTAGATGCGGCGGAACTGCTTCTCGGTCAGATCGCCGTAATAGCCCTTCAGCTTCTGCTTGGCGCGCAGCTGGATGCCGAAATCGGACAGCTTGCCCTTGCGGCGCTGGCCGTGCTGGCCGGGGCCGTATTCGCGGCGGTTCACCGGGGACTTCGGACGTCCCCAGATGTTCTCGCCCATGCGGCGGTCGATCTTGTACTTGGCGGCGGTGCGCTTGGTCACGGCCTCTCTCCTTCGCTCATATGCAGGCGACCTCCTTTCCCCTTCGCAGCGAAGAGGCGACAGGACCCCGCTTTCGCGGGCCGCGGACGCCGGAACGCCGCCCCAACGGACGGCAGGCGCGCCCTATGCCCCGCCCCGCGCCCCGCGTCAACCGCGCCGCGCCCCGCGCCTCGACGAGGCCCCGCGCCTCACGACGGCGCCGCGGCGAGGTCCCGCCCAGACGCCCCCGCCCGCCCGCGGCGCG
>JBCBYE010000637.1:0-2717 GCA_039816075.1 Pseudomonadota bacterium
AACAGGATTGTGGCGAGTCAATGATGCAAGCGCGACGCCACGACTTAGCCGCGATTAGGTGAACAGGTCGTTGCCGTGGAACAACGTCCGGAAACGACGCCCAGAAATCCTGCACCGAAACTCTGCCCTGAAATCCTGCCCCGAAACCCTGCCTTGAAATCCTGCCCCGAAACCCTGCAAGGAGGCCGCGCATGCTCCGCGCCCCGTTTTTCGCTTCGCTGATCGCGCCTCTGATGGTCGGGGCCGTCTCCATCGGCCTGATGATGCAGGCGCCGACGGCGCGGGCCGAGGGCGTCGTGCCCGTGCAGCTTCGCCTCGCCACAGGCTCGCCCGAGGGCGTCTATTACGAGGTCGGCTCGCGCCTGCAGCGTCGGGTCAACGCCAATCTGGGCGACCATGGCCTGCTGGTTTCGACCGACATCACCAGCGGTTCGCAGGAGAACGTGCGCCGCCTGCTCGACGCCCGCGTCGATCTCGCCATCGTGCAGTCCGACGTGCTGGAGGAGGCGAACGCCCGGGTTCTGGCCCGGCCGCAGGGCCTGACGCGCCCGCCGCTGACCGCGCTCGCGCTGCTGATGGAGGAGTGGTTCGTCGTGGTGGTGCGCGACGGCGGGCCGATCCGCGATGCCGGAGGCCTGGCCGGGCGCCGCGTGGCGTTGGGCGAGGCGGGGTCCGGCACGCGTTTCACGGCCGAGCGCGTGCTGGGTCTGGCGGGCGTCGATGTCGGGCGGCTGCGGGCGACCGCCTCGGGCGGCATGTCGGCGCGCGCGGACCTCTTTTGCCGCGGGCGGCTGGATGCGGCGGCCTTCGTCTTCAGCGCGCCGAACCCGGTGCTGCGGCGGCTGATCGACCGGTGCGGCGCGCGGGTGCTGAGCTTCGACGCGCCGGCGGTCGGCGCGGCCTACGACATCGCGCCGCTGCCGGCGTCGGCCGGGGCCGGCCCCGTCTCCACCGTCAAGGTGCAGGCGGCGCTGGTGCAATTCGCCTTGGATCCGGTTCTGGGGCGCAAGCTGCTCGAGGCGGCGTTCGACCCGGTCGGCGCGGCGGGTCTGAACAGGGTTCAGCCGGACGGCTGGGGCTTCGCCGACGCGGCCGCGATCGCGCCCTTGCCGGCGGCGCCGGCGGCCGAAGCCTTTTTCGAGGCGATGGCGGGGGACGGCTGAACCTCAGCCCGCCCCGTCATCGGTTCGGTCCTCGCCCTCGTCCGTCCCGGTCGGCGGGCCGGGGACCAGCCCGGCGAAGTCGAACAGCGACGGGTCCGCCAGGTGCGACGGCCGCGCGTTGGTCAGCGCCTTGAACATCACGCCGCGACGTCCCGGCGCGCGCGCCTCCCACGCGTCGAGCAGCGCCTTCACCTGCATGCGCTGCAGCCCGTCCTGGCTGCCGCACAGGTCGCAGGGAATGATCGGATAGCCCATGGCGCGGCTGAATCCGTCGCAATCCGCCTCCGGCACCCGCGCCAGGGGCCGCACCACGGCCACGTCCCCCTCCTCGTTCAGCAGCTTGGGCGGCATCGTCGCCAGCCGCCCGCCGTGAAAGAGGTTCATGAAGAACGTCTCCAGCAGATCGTCGCGGTGGTGGCCCAGGGCGATGGCGGCGCAGCCCTCCTCCCGCGCGATGCGGTAAAGGTTTCCGCGGCGCAGGCGGGAGCAGAGCGCGCAGTAGGTGCGCCCCGCGGGAACCTTGTCGACGACCACGGAATAGGTGTCCTGATGCTCGATCCGGTGCGGGATGCCGTGCCGCTCCAGAAACTCGGGCAGGACGGTGGCGGGAAAGCCGGGCTGACCCTGGTCGAGATTGCAGGCCAGCAGGTCCACAGGCAGCAGGCCGCGCCACTTCAGCTCCGTCAGCGCGGCGAGCAGGGCGTAGCTGTCCTTGCCGCCCGAGAGGCAGACCAGCCAGCGGTCGCCCGCCCGCGCCATGCCGTAGGTTTCGATCGCCTCTCGCGTCAGCCGCACCAGCCGCTTGCGCAGCTTGCGGAACTCGGTCGTCTGCGGCGCGCCGCGCAGCAGCGAGGGAAGATCGTCGTCGGCATCGAGCATGGTCATCGGGGTAGGCCGGCGCGCGCGGCCGCGCAACCGTCGTCGTGAAGCGCGGGTACGCCGCCCGGAGGCGTCGTCGATCCCGCCGGGGTCCGCCGTCGGGCGACGATGCCGGGGCGGGAGCGATCTTCGCGGCGCGGCGCCGTTCGACGCCGCGGTCGACGCCGTCCTGGTCGACGCAGCCCTCCCCGCGCACGGCTGCGGCCCCACGATCCTCATCTCCCCCCGCGCGGCGAACCCGGCCCGGCGGCGGCCGAGACGGGCCTGCCGATGCCGGCGCGCCACGCGCGGTGCGCCAACGCGCCTCGCACCTGCGTCGGAAACTCGGGCGGCCCTGTCGTCACTGCGGGTTTTGCGGCAGCCCGTCGGCGATCTCGTAGTAGTCGCCCTTGTCGTCGGTGAAGATGTGGCCGGCGAGGCGCGTTCCGGTGGGTCCGTCGAAGGCGCCCATGGAGATGGCGATCCAGTCCCGGTGCGGCGGGTCGAACAGCAGCGACGATCCGCAGAAGGAGCAGAAGCCGCGACGCACCTTCTCGGACGACGCATGCCAGGTCAGCGCCGACTCGCCCTCGATCCTCACGCGATTCTTGGGCACGTCCGTGGACGCTTCGACATGGCCGGAGATCTTGCCGCCGCCGAGCGCCTGTCACTGCTCCATCTGCCGCAAGATCTCCG
>JBCBYE010000476.1:0-3940 GCA_039816075.1 Pseudomonadota bacterium
CTGCGTGATGGGTCCCCATCACGCAGGGTTCAAGCCGCGACGGCCGGATGATGCAGGGCTCGCCTGCCCGTCCAGAGGCCGCGCACGCCCTGGCCGTCCGCGCAGACCGCGGGTTCGGCGCATGGCCGCGTCGGATCGAAACCCGACGGCGGCCCCGTTAGGAAACCGCTTGTCCGACTTCTCTTCCTTCGCCTTCGACGCCGTTCTGCATGAGGCGGTCGACCGCCTCGGCTTCGACACGCCCACGCCGATCCAGACCCAGGCCATCCCGCTCGCGCTGGAGGGGCACGACATCCTCGGCCTGGCGCAGACCGGCACCGGCAAGACGCTGGCCTTCGGTCTGCCCCTCGTGAACGCGGTGCTGTCCCGTCCGGGCAAGCCGCAGCCCAAGACCGCCAAGTCCCTGATCCTCGCGCCGACGCGCGAGCTCGCCAACCAGATCGCCGAAAGCCTGCGCGCGCTGACCGAGCGGACGCGCATTCGCATCCTGTGCGTCGTCGGCGGCCAGTCCATCGGCAAGCAGATCAGCGCCCTTTCGCGCGGCGCCGACATCCTGGTGGCGACGCCCGGCCGGCTGATCGACCTGATGGATCGCGGCGCGGTCGACCTCGCCTCGGTCCGCACGCTGGTGCTGGACGAGGCCGATCAGATGCTCGACCAGGGCTTCATCCACGCCCTGCGCCGCATCGCGCCCAAGCTGGGCAAGCCCCGGCAGACGATGCTGTTCTCCGCCACCATGCCCAAGCAGATGGAGGAGCTGAGCGCCGCCTATCTCGACGATCCGCGCCGCGTGCAGGTCGCCACGCCCGGCAAGGCCGCCGACAAGGTGACCCAGTCGGTGCACCACGTGGACAAGGCCGCCAAGTCCGCCAAGCTGCGCGAGCTGCTGGAGCGGGACCCCGGCGCCCTGACCCTGGTCTTCGCGCGCACCAAGCATGGGGCGGAGCGGCTGATGAAGGGTCTGGTGGCCGACGGCTTCGACGCCGCCTCGATCCACGGCAACAAGAGCCAGGGCCAGCGCGACCGCGCGCTCAAGGCGTTCCGCGCCGGGCGCACCACCATCCTGGTGGCCACCGACGTGGCCGCGCGGGGCATCGACATTCCCGGCGTGGCCTACGTCATCAACTACGATCTGCCCGACGTGCCGGAGAACTACGTGCACCGCATCGGCCGCACCGCCCGCGCAGGGCGCGAGGGCGAGGCGATCGCGCTGTGCGCGCCCGAGGAATTCGGCCTGTGGCGCGGCATCGAGCGGCTGATGAAGATCGAGATCCCGGTCGCCGGCGGCGTGGCCCCGGCCAGCGAGCCGTCCAAGGCCGCGCCGGCCCGCCGCCGTCGCCGCACCGGCGGCGGAGGCAAGCCGGGCGCCGGCGCGGGCGGCCCCAAGCCGGCGGCCAAGCCCGCCGCGGGCCAGCAGCCCCGGCGTCGCCAGCGCCGCCGTCCCGCCGCCTGAGCGCGCAGGCGTCGCCCGGACGCCCCGCTCGACGAACGATCCCCGCGCGGCGGCCTCCGCCGCGCGGGGTTTTTTCGGGTGGTCGGGCCCGCCGCCGCGCCCCGATCGGATATGATCGTCGGCTGCGAGGCCCCCGTCGTTCCCGCCGCGCCTGAGCGCCGACAAGTTTCAGACAATTCGAATGGTCCCTTCGGTTTTGAGGGGCCGCTGACGCTGCCCTGACGGCGGCGCTCTACCCGTTCTCTCGCACCAAGACGCAGGCCGAACGCAGCTCGCACGAAGGCGCCTCGCCTTCCCCGGCGGGCTCGCCCGGCCCGCAGACCCGAAGTCGTGCATGACGAGGAGGAGCGCGAGATGAATCTGCCCATCGACCCCGAGCGCCGGGAAAAGGCGTATGCCGTGCGCGTCAAGGCCGCGGCGCTGTCCACGGCCGGCGAGGTCCCCGAACCGCAGCCCAACAAGGACGAGAAGTCCCCCTATCTCTTCAGCTTCACCAAGGGGCTGACCCACGGGCTCAACGGCCTGCTCGCCGACCCGCGCGATTTCGAGGTCTTCGCCGAAGGCTCGGCCAGCGCCGATCCGCGCGACTTCGCGGCGGCGGATCTGAACGACGATCCGTTTCTGACCGCGACCCAGGCCGATTTCGACGCCAATCCCTGCCCCTCGCAGCGGCAGCCCGTGCGCCAGTGGGAAAGCCCGACCGCCGGCCATGCCTACGTGCTGCAGGGCCCCGATCCCTACGCGGTGTCGATGCCGCAGGCGCCCCTGGTCGGTTCGTTCGAATTTTCGGCCGAGATGGCCGAGGTCTACCTGATGGCCCTGCGCCGCGAGCTGCCTTTGGCCGCCCTCATGCCGCAGGTCCTGATCGACGGCCTCAGGAAAGAGGGCGGCGGCGCGCTCACGGCCAAGCAGAAAGCGCAGCTGAAAAAGGCCGCCGGCACCGTCGCCAAAACCGCCGACCGCCTGGGGCGGATGCGCTGGTTCAAGGGCGATGCGAACCGCAAGGACACGCCGTCGGCGGAGCTGCGCACCCGGCGCCGCCTCGGCCAGACGCCGACGGCGGGCAACCTTTTCCGCGGCGCGGGCGAGGACGGCTGGGCCACGCCGTTCCTGTCGCAGTTCATGGTGATGGGCGCGGCGAGCTGCGAGCGCAAGCTGGAGGATCGGCGCACCGGCCGCATCAACTACGGCGCGCAGACGGTCGACCAGCGGGTGCGCGTGGCGACGCCCGAGGTCGACTACATGACCAAATGGGACCGCTTCCTCGACGTGCAGAACGGCCTGAACGCCCGCGACGTCACGAAGGGCGAGTTCGTCGACGGCGCACGCCGTCTGATGAGCAGCCTGCGCGACATGGCCACCTACGTGCACGACGACGCGCTCTACCAGGCCTACCTCAACGCCGCGCTGATCCTGCTGGCGGAGCGTCACCCCTTCGACGCCGGCATCCCCTATCACGACGCGTCCGGCAACCCGCTGTCGCGCGAGAACCGCGAGCCCTTCGCGCTCTTCGGCGGTCCGCACCTGCTGACCCTGGTGACTGAGGTGTCGAGCCGCGCGCTCAAGGCGGTGCGGCTGGCCAAGTTCTCCATCCACCGCCGCCTTCGCCCCGAAGCCGCGGGCGCGCTGTTTCACACGGTCTACAGCGGCTACCACCCGCAGCGCAGCGTGGGGGGCATGGCCGGCCAGCCCTACGCCTTGGGCGACGGATCCGTCGAGGCGACGGCGCGGCGGCAGCTCGGCGGCCTGATCGCGCCCTACACCTTCCCCACGCTGCCCGGCGGCGGCTCCGGCGGAACCGATCCGGAGATGGAGCAGGTGCTGCGCGAGGTGCGCGCGCACAATGCCGGGCAGAACGGCACGTCGGTGACAGATGAGGACAGCGGCGCCTGGCTGCTGCCCATGGCCTTCCCCGAAGGCTCGCCCATGCACCCCGCCTACGGCGCCGGCCATGCCACGGTCGCCGGCGCCTGCGTCACGCTGCTGAAGGCCTTCTTCAACATGCGCGACCCCGCCGACCCGTCGCAGCCGGCCTGGCTGGTCCCGCCCGAAGGGGACGCGCTGGCGCCCGCGCCCGCGCCGGAGGACGACCTGGCGGCGGAGGACGTCGACCTGCTGCACGTGCGGATCGACCGGGGCCTGACGCTGGAGGGCGAGCTCAACAAGCTGATCTGGAACGTCTCGAACGCCCGGAACATCGCCGGCGTCCACTACTACACCGACTACATCGAGTCGGCGATCCTGGGCGAGGACATCACCCTGGGCATCCTGCGCGAGCAGATGCTCGCCTATCACCCGGCGGAGCAGGTGACGATGACCGTGCCCCTGATCGTGGAGCGGACGCTGCCCAAAGCGCTGGTGGCGGGCAATACCGGCGACATCCTCGAGGGCCAGCCGGTGAAGGCGGTCGTGATCCGCAGCGACGGCGGCCTCGACCGGGCCGATCCCACGCCGGGACGGCTCTGACGCCCCCTGAGCCGCGGCGCC
>JBCBYE010000566.1:0-3196 GCA_039816075.1 Pseudomonadota bacterium
CCACCCCCTTGCCCCCGGCAAAGCGCAGCCACACCGGATAGCAATGGCCAATCATCGCCGCCGTCGCCGCGATCAACGGCGCATCACCCGCGCCCCAGATTGCGCGCGCCAGCACCACCGCCACCAGCCCCTTGCCCATGTCGAGCAACAGCGTGGCCGCCGCCAGCCCCTTGCGCCCGGTGCGCAGCACGTTGGTCGCGCCGATGTTGCCGCTGCCCACCTGCCGCAGATCGCCCAGGCCGAAGGCCCGCGCCACCAGCACGCCGAAGGGGATCGAGCCCAGCAGATAGCCCAGGCCCAGCGCCGCCAGCAGCCAGGGCGCCGCCGCCTCCAGCCCCGGCGCCGCGGCGCCGGGCTCGATCAGCGCGCGCAGCCCTTCGGGGATCATACGGCCCAAGCGCCCCGCCCATGCACCAGCCGCCCGCCGACCCAGGTCGCCAGCACGCGCCCCTCCATCCGCCGCCCGTCATAGGGCGTGTTCTTGGAGCGGGAGTTGAGCCTGAACCGATCCAGCACGAAGGGCGCATCGGGATCGAACAGCACCAGGTCGGCCGGCGCCCCCTCGGCCAGCCGTCCGCCGGGCAGGCTCAGCCGCCGCGCCGGCGCCAGGCTCAGCCGCGCCCACAGCGTCGGCAGGTCCATCGCGCCGCCATGCACCAGCTGCATCGCCGCGGGCAGCAGCGTCTCCAGCCCCACCGCGCCATGGGCGGCGGCGGCGAAAGGCACGCGCTTGAGCTCCTCGTCCTGCGGCAGATGGCCGGAGCAGATCACGTCGATCAGCCCCTCCGCCGCGGCCTGGACCAGCACCTGCCGATCCTCCTCCGCCCGCAGGGGGGGCCTGAGCTTGAAGAAGGTGCGGTAGGGCTCGATGTCGATCTCGTTGAGCGTCAGGTGGTGGATCGAGGCGGAGGCCGTCACGTCCAGCCCCGCCCGCTTCGCCCGCTCCAGCGGCCCCAGCGCCGCGGCGGTGGAAAGCTGATGCGCGTGATACCGCGCGCCCGTCAGCTCCACCAGGGCCAGGTCCCGCTCCAGCCCCATGCGCTCGGCCAGCGCCGGCACGCCGGGCAGGCCGGACTTGGTGGCGAAGAACCCCTCGGTGGCGACGCCGTCGCTCAGCGCCGCCTCCTGCGGGTGATGCAGCACCAGCGCCTCCAGCGCCGCGGCGTAGGCGAGGCAGCGGCGCAGCACGCCCGCATCGGCCAGGTAGCGGTCCCCGTCGGTGAAGCCCACGGCGCCGGCGTCGCGCAGGAACCCCATCTCCGACATCCGCTCTCCGCCCAGCCCCTGGGTCAGCGCGCCGAGCACATGGACGTTGACCGGGCAGATTTCTTCGGCGCGCCGCCGCACGAACTCCACCATGGCCGGATCGTCGATGGGCGGCTCGGTCGAGGGCATGGCCACGAAGGTGGTCACCCCGCCGGCGGCGGCCGCGAGCCCCGCCGTGCGGTAGGATTCGCGATGCCGCGCCCCCGGTTCGCCCACATAGACGCCCAGATCGACGATGCCGGGGGCGAGCGCCTTGCCGGCGCAGTCGACGACCTCGGCGGATGCGGGCGCAATCACGTCTCCGACGGCGGCGATGACGTCGTCCAGGATCAGCAGGTCGCCCTCCGCCTCGGTCTCCGCCTCGGGATCGACCAAGCGGGCGCCGCGCAAGTGGAGTGCGCTCATCCCTCGCTCTCCGCGTTCCGCGCCGCGACCTCGCGCATCAACGCCTCCACCCGGTGGCAATCGGCGACGAAATTGAACTGCACGGACCAAGGCCCGAACTCCGCCAGCGTGCGCTCCGCGCCGCCGCGCGGCTCGCGGCTCCTTCCGAAAGGGTCGCGCCAGACCACGAGGTCCTTGACCATCGTTCCCGGCCGCCAGATGCGAGAGCGTCCATCCAGCCGAACCGACCACGACGGGATCGGCCACCACGACCCGAAGGCCACGATCGCGCGGCGGTTGGTGACGGCGTACTCGTCCCGGCTCAGCCGGAACTGGCCGACCTCCAGCGCCGAGCGGCCGATCCAGAGCGGAACTTCGCCCTCGCGAAGCCGTCTCGCCCAGCGCTCAAGGTCCGAGCCCGCCGGTCCGAAGACGGAAACGGGCCCAAGCGCGTCGCGGAACAGATGCTCCTTGAAGACTTTCTTCATCCCTCGCCCCCCGCCAGCCGTTCCAGCACCGCCATGCGGACCGCCACGCCCATCTCCACCTGCTCGGCGATGACGGAGCGGTCGGGGTCGTCCGCCACCAACGCGTCGATCTCCACGCCGCGGTTCATGGGCCCCGGATGCATCACGATGGCGTCGGGCTTGGCCGCGGCCAGCTTGGCGTGATCCAGCCCGAAGCGATGGAAATACTCGCGCTGCGACGGTGCGAAGGCGCCGGTCATGCGCTCCTGCTGCAGGCGCAGCATCATCACCACGTCGGCGCCCTCCAGCGCCTGCCCCATGTCGTGAAACACCTCGACGCCGTAATGGCCGACCTCGGGCGGCAGCAGCGTGGGCGGGGCGCAGACCCTCACCCGGTTCTCCAGCATCCCCAGCAGGATCATGTTGGACCGGGCGACGCGCGAATGCGCCACGTCCCCGCAGATCGCCACCGTCAGCCGATGCACCCGCCCCTTGCGCCGCCGGATCGTCAGCGCGTCCAGCAGCGCCTGCGTCGGGTGCTCGTGCGTTCCGTCGCCGGCATTCACCACCGCCGCGTCCACCTTGGCGGCCAGCAGCGCCGGCGCGCCGCTCATGTCATGCCGCACCACGATCACGTCCGGCCGCATGGCGTTCAACGTCGCCGCCGTGTCCAGCAGCGTCTCGCCCTTGGACATGGCCGAGGTGCGCACGGACATGTTCATCACATCCGCCCCCAGCGGCTTGCCCGGGCCCCGTGGGCGGGGCCATAAGGGGCGCGATCTGACGAGGAGCCCGCGCCGCCCATGACCGCCGCCGACCATCTGCTGGGCATCGAGGGGCTGACGCCCGCCGCGGCGACGTCGATCCTCGACCGCGCGCAAGCCTTCGCCGAGGGCGAAGTGGCGGAGCTGAAATCGGTGCTGCGCGGGCGCACGCAGATCAACCTTTTCTTCGAGAACTCCACGCGGACCCAGGCGAGCTTCGAGCTGGCGGGCAAGCGGCTGGGGGCGGATGTGATGAACATGTCCGTGCGCACCTCGGCCATGTCCAAGGGCGAGACGCTGCTGGACACGGCGGCG
>JBCBYE010000462.1:0-4038 GCA_039816075.1 Pseudomonadota bacterium
CGCCGTAGTCCTTGGGCCAGGGCATCCCCAGCCAGCCGCGGGCGCCCAGCTTGGCCGAGAATTCCGGCGAGGCGGCCGACACCCAGCAATCGGCCTGCGGCTCGAACCCGCCCGAGGCGCGCTCGGCATCCAGGAACGCCCGCACCTCCGCCCGCAGGGCGTCTTCGTCCGGGTCGGGCGGCGGGGCGGGAAAGCTGAAGCGTGCGGTCACTGGCTGAAGAGGTAGTTGGGCAGCCACAGGGCGATGCCGGGGATGAGGATGATGATCAGAAGGCCGGTCAGCTCCACCACCGTATAGGGCGCGACCGAGGCGTAGATGTCCTTCATCGTCACGCCCGGCGGCGCCACCGATCGCAGGTAGAACAGGTTGAAGCCGAAGGGCGGCGTCATGTAGCTGATTTCCATCATCACCACGAAGAGGATGCCGAACCAGATCGGATCGAACCCGTGCAGCTGCACCAGCGGCAGGAACACGGGCAGGGTGATCAGCATGATGCCGACGGGGTCGAGCACCATGCCCAGCAGGAACAGCACGAACATCATGAAGGCCAGCGCGCCCCAGCGCCCGCCGGGGATCGCCTGGGTCAGGCCGGTGATGAAGGCTTCCGCCCCCATGGCGGTGTAGGCGGCGGAAAAGGCGTGCGCGGCGAAGAGGATCCACATGATCACGCCGGTCAGGCGGAAGGTGCGGATGCAGCTTTCGTTGATCAGCCCGAAGCTGAGCTTGCGGTTGACCACCGTCGCCACCAGCGCGCCGAAGACGCCGACCGCCGCCGCCTCCGTCGCCGTGGCGAAGCCGCCGAAAATGGCGCCGAGCACGATGAAGATGATGAAGATCGGCAGGATCACCGCGCCCAGCGCGCGCATCTTCTCGCCCCAGTCGCCGCGCTCCTCCTCCGAGATGGCCGGGCCCAGATGCGGCTGAAAGTGACAGCGCACGCCGATGTAGATCGACACCAGCACGAACAGCAGCAGCCCCGGCCCGACGCCGGCGGCGAAAAGCTTGCCGACGCTCACCTCGGTGATCAGCGCGTAGAGCACCATGAGGATGGAGGGCGGGATGAGGATTCCCCACCCTCCGCCCGCATTGATCGCGCCCAGCGCCAGGCGCTTGTCATAGCCGCGATCCAGCATCTGCGGCAGGGCGATGGTGCCCATGGAGACGACGGCGGCGCCGGAAATCCCGCTCATCGCCGCGAAGATCGCGCAGATGAAGACGGTGCCGATGGCCAGGCCCCCGCGCAGCCCGCCCCACCACAGATGCATCATGCGATAAAGGTCCGTCGCCACGCCGCAGCGTTCCAGCAGCATCGCCATGAAGACGAACAGCGGAATGGCGATGAGGGCCGAGGACTGCATCAGGTCCCACATCTTGGAGGCGATCAGGTAGAACGCGATCGGTCCCCGCTCGAAATAAAGAAACGCCGCCGACAGCCCGCCCAGCACGAAGGCCAGCGGCGTGCCGAGCATGATGAAGAGGAACAGCAGGCCGAAGAAGAGGGCGGTCAGAACTTCGATCGACAGCAGGTCGTACATCACACGGCCTCCTGCGGGCCGGTCTCGTCGGCTTCCTTGATGGGGCCGAAGGCGCTCTCGTCCACCTCGATCCCCAGCAGGATGAAGACGTCGGCGATCAGCTTGATCACCCCCTGGGCCAGCAGCAGAACCGCGGCGACCGGGATCATCAGCTTGGAGGGCCAGACATAGGGCTGCCAGGTGCTCAGGAACGAGCGCTCCCACCGGCTGACGCTGTCCCAGGCCAGCGACCAGCTTTCGATCACCAGGATGATGATGAAAAGGAAGAAGAGGGCGGAGGTCAGCACGTCAACCAGCGCCTTGCCGCGGCGCGGCAGCTCCCCATAGATCAGGTCGACGTTCACATGCTGCCGGCGCGCCAGCAGATAGCCGCCGCCGAGAATGGCGTAGGGGCCGAAGATCAGCACCGACAGCTCCGACGACCAGACCATCGGCGCCTGCGCGACGTAGCGGAACACCACGTCCGACAGCAGCAGCGCGAAAAGGATCAGAACGCCCCAGCTCAGCAGGCTGCCGATCCAGCGGTTCAGCGTGGTGATCGCGCGGGCGATCGCGGTCAGGGCGGTCATGGCGGAACCTTGCTGCGGGGCGGGAAGGATGGAGGTCGCCCGGAGGCCGGGGCCGGGCGCAGGCTCGCCCCGGACTTGATCCGGGGTCTCCTCAGGGTCGAACCGGGCGCCCGGCCCCGAGCCGAAGGAGGCCCCGGATCAAGTCCGGGGCGCCGGTCGCGGGGGACGTCCCGGCGCGCGAAGCGTCGCGCGCCGGGACGCGTGGGATCAGGCGTAGCCGAGCTCGCCCAGATAGGCGCGCAGCATCTCCACGCCCTTGGCCGCGTTGCCGCCCTTGGCCGCCTCGCTGTCGAGGATGTCGGCCGAGGCCTTGGCGAACTTCTCCAGCACCTCGTCGGGGAACTGCACCACGGTCACGTTCTGCTCGGCGATGCCGGCCGACAGCGCGACCTTCTCCAGGTACTGATACTCCGCGTTGCGCTTCCAGAACCGGGTGTCGACCACGGTCTGGAACTGCTCGCGGAGGTCGTCGGGCAGGGCGTCCACCGCACCCTGGTTGAAGATCAGCGTGTCCATGGCGAGGCCCATGGCGGGCTTCATGTGGAACTTGGCGACCTCCCACAGCGACATGGACTTGGCGCCCTGCGCCGCGCCCCAATGCGCCCCGTCGACCACGCCCGAGGCGAGCGACTGGTAAAGCTCCGATCCCGGAATGAACTGCGGCGCCGCGCCGGCGCTTTCCAGATAGGCCAGGTAGCTGCCGGAGGAGCGCACCTTGATCTGGTTGAAGTCGGCGCCCGAGTTGATCGCCCGCGTGACGACCAGCTCGGTCGGATAGATCTTTTCGGCGCGGGCCATGATGCCGAAGGACGCCAGGTCCTCGTTGAACATGTCCTCGAGGCCCATGTTCTTGAGGAAATGCTCCGCCTCCCACGGCTCGCGCAGGGTGCCGGGCACGCCCAGCGCCAGGCCCGCCGTCGCCGCGTCGCCCATGATGTAGCCGGGGCTGATGGTGCCCGCCTCGACCACGCCGCGGCGCACGATGTTGAAGATTTCCGGGCCCTTGGCGAACTCGCCGGCGCCGAACAGCTCCATCTTCATGCGGCCCTTGGTGCGCTCTTCGATCTCGGCGGCGATGTGAACGAGGCTGCCGCCGAAGCTGGCGGAGGCCTTGGGCCAGTGGCTCTGGCATTTCCAGACCACTTCGGCCTGGGCCCTGGCGCCGGTGACCAGCGCGGGCGTGGCGAGCGCGGCGGCGCCGCCGGCCAGAAGCGCGCGGCGGCGCGAGATGGACGGGGTGCGGTCCGTCATGGCGTTATCCTCCCTGGGATGCTGAAATCCTTGCGCCGCCCTTCTGCGGGGCGGCCTGGTCGTGCGGGGTCCGTCGCCCCGTCGCGGTCCAGCATGGGTCGGGCTCCGCCGCGTCGTCAACCGCCGCGTGATGCGAAAGGCGGAGGCTTGACCGCCGCGGGCGGGCGGGCTTGGCTGCCCGCGCGCCGAAGCCGGGCCGCCCTCGAAGAGCCCGGCGCGCCGGGAGGACCGCCGCCATGCCAGCCGACGCCTTGCCCCCGGGCCGACCGATGCCGGGCCGTGCGAATTCGGGCCGTCCGACTCCGGGATCGTCGAGTTCGGGCCCTTCGACCCTCGGTCACGGGCTCGACCGCCTGTTCAGCCCGCGCTCCATCGCCGTGGTCGGGGCCTCGGACCGTCCCGGCAGCTTCGGCCTGCGCACGCTGACCAATCTGGAGGCGTTCGAGGGCGAGCTGATCCCGATCAACCCGCGCCGCGCCGCCGAAGGGGGCGAGATCCTCGGCCGGCCCGCCCGCGCCTCCGTTTCCGCGCTGGAGGCGCCGCCGGACCTGGTGGTCATCGCCACGCCCAAGGAGACGGTGCAGGGCGTGGTGGAGGAGGCGGCGGCCAAGGGCGCCGGCGGCGCGGTTGTTTTCGCCTCGGGATTTCAAGAGCTTGGCACGCCGGAGGGCATCGCGGCGCA
>JBCBYE010000508.1:0-3712 GCA_039816075.1 Pseudomonadota bacterium
GATCCTCGTCGGGGGTGCGCCCCTCGGGGGGATCGACCCCCCTCGTGACGCGGCCGCGCGGGGCGCGGCTGGCCAAGCCTCCTTGGGCGGGTCCAGCCGTTCCGTTTTCGCAGATTGCCGAGAAGGCCCGAAGACGGGCCTTCACCCAGCGTGCGGCGAGACGCCGCCCGGCGTTCAACGCCAGGTCCGGCGGGGCCTCAAGGCCGAACCGCGCTTCGCGCGGTCGCTGCGCCTTCGGCTTGCGAGCCTTGACCCTTTCGGCGACTCGCCTTCGTGCCGGAGGGCGGCGCCTGCGTCAGACGCGGCCTGCGGCGAACCGCGTGCGCCGGTCGGCGGCTTGCGCCCCGGATTTGCTTCGAGGTCGTCTTGGGGCGGCGTCGGGCGCGGCGGGCACGCAGCGGCGGAGCGTCCCGGGCTTTGCGGCCTCAGACGCGCTCCAGGGGTTCGAACGTCCCGCCGGGCAGCTGCACCTCCACCGCATCTCCCGGCGCCACGCGGCCGCCGCGACGCACCACGGCCATGACGCCGCCGCGCAGCTCCACGCCCGCCGGGGTCCGACGGACCACCTGCGCCAGCAGGCCCGGGCGGAAGGCGTCGATCTGGTAGCAGGGGTTGCGCAGGCCGGTCAGCTCCACCTCCGCCGTCTCGCCCAACCGCAGGACCGCGCCGCGGGGCAGGGCGTGCAGGTCGAGCCCCCGCGTCAGCACGTTCTCGCCCAGATCGCCCGGCGCCACGTCGAAGCCGGCCTCCGCCAGCGTCTCCAGCAGCTCCGCCGCGATCAGGTGCACCTGCCGCAGGTTGGGCACGGTCGGGTCGATCCGCACCCGGCTGCGATGCTTGACCGTCGCGCCGCAATGGGCGTCGCCCTCCACGCCCAGCCCTTCCAGCAGCATGATCGCCTCGCGCAGGGGCTTGGAGAAGCGGTGTCCCTCGTCCCGCGCGACCGCCTCGACCGCGCCCGCGAAAGGCCCGGTCGCCGCGCCTGCGCCCGCGCCCGCGCCTTCCCCGGGGCTCATCCGATCAGCTCCGGCCACAACGCCTCGGCCGCCGCCTCGGGCGTCGCCAGCGGGTCGCGCGGCTCGCCCGGGTGAAACCGCGCGCGCAGGGCGGTGGCCATGGCGGGCGGCGTCAGGCTCAGAACGGTCAAGGGCTTGCGCGCGCTCTCCTGCGCCCAGGCGGCGACCACCACCTCGGCGGCCGCCTTGGACGCCGCATAGGCGGCGTGAAACGGCCCGCGGTTCACCTGATCGGCGAAGAACGCGGCTCGAGGCGCGGGGGCGGCGCGCAGCAGCGGCTCCGCGCAGGCGATCAGACGCTGCGTGCCCCGGGCGTTGACCTCCATGCAGCGCGCCCAGACCTTGGGATCGAGATGCTCGGCCGGCGACAGGGGCGCCGCATGGGCGGCCGCATGCACCAGCAGGTCGAGCCGGCCCCAGCGGTCGTGGATCGCCGCGCCCAGCCGCTCCAGCCCGTCTTCGGCCGTCAGGTCCAGCGGCACGAGCGTGGGCGCCGGGCCGCCGGCGGCGCGCACGGCGTCGTCCAGCTCCTCCAGCCCGCCGACGGTGCGCGCCGTCGCGATGACATGGGCTCCGGCGGCGCCCAGCCGCTGCGCCAGGGCGCGGCCCAGACCACGGGAGGCGCCGGTGACCAGCGCGACGGAGGCGGAGAGATCGATGGAGGCGTTCATGGCGCTGCGCCTGCCACGCCGCGGCCGCCGCCGCAAGCGCCTTGCCGCGGGCGGGAGGCCGGCGAAGGCCGGCGCCGGCGCGAGGGGGCTCGACGCCCCCGAGCGGCGGACTCCGTCAGGGGAGGCCGGGCGCGCCGGAGCCGGGCGCAAGACGGCGGAGCCGGGCGCAGGACGGCGGGCGAGCCGGCGAGGGCGCGGGGACCGGCTACTCCGCCGCCAGCTTTATGCGCCCCTGCTCCAGCATGTCCGACGGGGCCACGGGATAGCTGCCGGAGAAGCAGGCGTCGCAGTATTGCGGCGCGGCCGGGTCGCGGCCCGCCGCCTCGCCCACCGCGCGATAAAGGCCGTCGAGGCTGACGAAGCGCAGCGAATCCACGCCGATATGCGCGCGCATCTCCTCCTCGCTCATCTGCGCGGCCAGCAGCTTGTCCTTGTCCGGCGTGTCCACGCCGTAGAAGCAGGGCCAGGCCGTCGGGGGCGAGGCGATGCGGAAATGCACCTCGGCCGCGCCGGCGTCGAGGATCATCTCCTTGATCTTCAGCGACGTGGTCCCGCGCACCACGCTGTCGTCCACCAGCACCACGCGCTTGCCCCGCACCAGCGCCCGGTTGACGTTCAGCTTCAGGCGCACGCCCATGTTGCGGATGTGCTCGGTCGGCTCGATGAAGGTGCGGCCCACATACTGGTTGCGCACGATGCCCATGGCGAAGGGGATGCCGCTTTCCTGGCTGAAGCCGATGGCGGCGGGCGTGCCGCTGTCGGGCACGGGGCAGACCAGGTCCGCCTCCGCCGGGGCCTCCCGCGCCAGCTCCACCCCGATGCGGCGGCGCGATTCGTAGACCGGCGCGCCGCTGACCACGCTGTCGGGGCGCGAGAAATAGACATGCTCGAAGATGCAGAAGCGCGAGGGCTTCTCCTCGAACGGCCGCACGCTTTCGACCCCGTCGGCGTCGATGATCAGCATCTCGCCCGGCGCCAGCTCCCGCTCGAACGCGGCGCCGACGATGTCGAGGGCGCAGGTCTCGGACGCCAGGATCCAGCCCTCGCCCAGCCGGCCCAGCACCAGCGGGCGGATGCCGCGCGGATCGCGCACGCCGATCATCTTGTCGGCGGTCATGCCCACCACGCTGAAGGCGCCTTCGACGCGGCGCAGCGCCTCCTTCATCCGCTCCGCCGGGTCGCGATGAAAGCTGCGCGCCATCAGGTGCACGATGACCTCGGTGTCGGACGAGGATTGAAAGATCGAGCCGCGCTCGATCAGGTCGCGCTTCAGCCCCTCGGCGTTCACCAGATTGCCGTTATGGGCGATGGCGAAGCCGCCGGTGGCGAAATCGGCGTAGAGCGGCTGCACGTCGCGGATCGCCGTGTGTCCCTTCGCGCCGGTGGTGGAGTAGCGCACATGGCCCAGCGACTGGCGGCCCGGCAGCATGTCCATGGTCTCGGCGCGGGTGAAGTTGTCGCGCACGTAGCCCAGGCGCTTGACGACGGCGACGTCGCCGGCCTCGTCCCAGGCGGCGATGCCCCCGGCCTCCTGCCCGCGATGCTGCAGGGCGTGCAGGCCCAGCGCCGTGAAATTGGCGGCGTCGGCCAGGCCGTAGACGCCGAAGATCCCGCATTCCTCGCGGAGCTTGTCGCCGTCGAGGCCGAACGCGTCGGCGTCGAAGGGCAGGGCGGATCGCAGGGTCATGGCGGTCGCTCCGTCGAGGTCGGGCCGAGCATAGCCCGGGTCGGCGACCGTGTCATCGCAACGTCGTCATCGCGCCGCGCCGAGAGCGTCGGTCTCGGCGGGCCGGCGCGACGCCGCGCTCAGGTCTCGGTCGGGCTCTCGCCGCTCAGCAGGGGCACGCCGCCGCATTCCTCGAACAGGCCCTGGATCGGCGACAGCGCCCAGTCGGGGGCCGATGTCGGCAGGTTCGCCTGCAGCAGCGCCGCGGCGTCGGCGATCCAGGGCCTGTTCGAGGAATGCGGCGGCGTGCCCCTGCTGAGCGGCGAGAGCCCGACCGAGACCTGAGCGCGGCGTCGCGC
>JBCBYE010000568.1:0-3187 GCA_039816075.1 Pseudomonadota bacterium
GCCTCGGCTTTCAAAGAGACCGCCCATGATCTCCCTCCGTCCCGTCCGCCATCGCGACGTGCGCCCCCTCGGCCGCCTCTCGGTCGCGCCCGACCAGCAGGATCTGGTCTCGCCCAACCTCGCCACCCTGGCCGAGGCGCCCTTCGTCGCCGGGTCCCATGTCTGGGGCCTGTGGTCCGCCGGGGCCCGCGTCGGTCTTCTGGCCATGGTCCACGACCGCGCCGCCGCGCCGGCCCCCGACCTCGACGGGAACGCCGCCTATCTTTGGCGGCTCATGATCGACGCGCGCCGCCAGGGCCGCGGCTTCGGCGCCGCCGCCGTCCGCTCCGCCATGGCCATCGCCCGGGGCTGGGGCGCCGCCGGCCTATCCGCCCATGTCGCCGACGCGCCCCACGCCGCGCTCGACTTCTACCGCGGCCTCGGCTTCGCCCCCACCGGCCGCGCCATCGGCGAGGGCGACGCGCGCGAGATCGAGATTTTCGCGCGCGTCCCGCCGCCGGGCGCGTGACCGACCGGCGTCGGTCGTCCCGCATGCGCGCCCTTCCGGCCGCGGCGCGGGGCGGCCGACGCCGCCGCCGAGACCGAGGCCCAGGGCGGCGCGGGCGCGTAAACCAGGCGTCAGGCAAGCTTGCCGGATCGTTCCCGACCGGGCGAAACTCGCGCCGCCGCGACGCTTCGATCGCCGCCTGTCGCCCCCAGGCCACGCTCGCGCCGAGTTGACAGCTGTCAACTTCTGCAAAGGACCCGCCATGACCGCTCCGGACCCCCAGATCGACGCCCAGACCGCCCCGCGGCTCGACCATCTGGTCGTCGCCTGCCTGTCGCTCGCCGACTCGCTCCCCGGCTTCGAGGCGCGCCTCGGCGTCCCCGCCCAGGGCGGCGGCGCCCATGCCGGCATGGGCACGCACAACGCCCTCTGGGGCCTCGACGGCGGCGACGCCCATGGCCGGATCTACATCGAGCTCATCGCGCCCGACCCGGCCCAGCCCAAGCCCGACGGCGCGCCGCTGCCCTTCGCCCTGCACCGGGCCGACATGCGCGCGCGCCTGGCGGGCGGGCCGCGCCTCGTCACTTGGATGGCTCGCTGCGGCGATCTCGACCTCTGGGCGCCCCGATCCTCCGCGCCCCTGGGGCCCATCCGCGCCATGCGCCGGGGCGATCTGCAATGGCGGCTGACCGTGCCCGACGGCGAGGGTCTGCCCTTCGGCGGGGTCGTCCCCGGCCTGATCCAATGGCCGGACGGCATCACCCTGCCGGGCGAGGCCATGGCCGGCGCCGGCCTGACCCTCCTGCGGTTCGAGCGGGCGCCGAACGCCGCCGCCGGCGCCGCCCTCGCCTCGCTGGGCCTCTTCGACACCCTGCCGGAGGCCGCCATGGACGCGCCCGCCGAGGCGCCCCTGCGCGCCGTGATCGCCGGTCCTGCGGGCGAGGCGACGCTGGACTAGGCCGCGGCGGGATTGACGCCGGCGCCGCGGACTGGTGAGGTCCCTTCAAAAAGCGAAGGGAGGGACGACATGGCCGAACCGGCCGAGCAACGCGCCTGCATCGTCGTCGGCGCGGGCGACGCCACCGGCGGCGCGGTCGCCCGCCGCTTCGCCCGCGAGGGCTTCGTCGCCGTGCCGGTGCGCCGCCGCGCCGAGGCGCTGGCGCCCCTGGCCGAGGCCATCGCGGCCGAGGGCGGCCGCTGCCTCCCCCTGGGCGTCGACGCCCGCCGCGAGGAGGAGGTCGTCGCCCTCTTCGACCGGGTGGAGGCCGAGGTCGGACCCGTGGAGGTCGCCGTCTTCAACATCGGCGCCAATGTCCGGTTTCCCTTCGCCGAGATCGAGGTGCGCAAGTTCTTCAAGATCTGGGAGCTGGCCTGCTTCGCCGGCTTTCTGACAGCGCGCGAGGCGCTTAGGCGCATGGCCCCGCGCGGTCGGGGCACCATCCTGATCACCGGCGCCTCGGCCAGCGTCAAGGGCTTCGCCCACGGCGCCGCCTTCGCCTCCGCCAAGTTCGCCCTGCGCGGCATGGCCCAGGGCCTGGCGCGCGAGGCCGGGCCGCAGGGCGTGCATGTGGCGCATCTGGTGGTCGACGCGGCCATCGACACCGCCTTCATCGCCGAGATGTTCCCCGACCGCTACGCCCGCGGCAAGGCCTCGGACGGGCTGGTGGACCCCGAGGCCATCGCCGAGACCTATTGGCAGGTGCATCGCCAGCCGCGCAGCGCCTGGACCCATGAGATCGACGTCAGACCCTGGAACGAAAGCTGGTGAGCGCCATGGCCAAATCCTTCGAATTCCTCTTCGATTTCGTCTCGCCCACGGCCTACCTGGCGTGGTTCCGCCTCAAGGGCGTGGTGGCGCGCACCGGGGCGCAGATGACGCCGGTTCCGGTGTTTCTGGGCGGCATCATGCAGGCCACCGGCAACCGTCCCCCCGGCACGGTCGAGGCGAAGGGCCGCTGGATGCGCGCGGATCTGGAGATGTGGGCGGCCGAGCATGGCATTCCCCTGGGCCGCAACGCGCATTTCCCGGTGAACACCCTGACGATCCTGCGCGGCGCCACGGGCCTGCTGGGCGATCCGCGCTTCGAAGCCTATTGCGACGCCTGCTTCCGCGGCGTCTGGCGCGACGGGCGCGACATGGCGCGGCCGGAGGAGATCGCCGCCGCGCTCGGCGAGGTGATCGGGGCCGAGGAGCTGACGGCGCTGGCCACGGATCCGGCCAACAAGGCGCGGCTGAAAGAGGCCACCGACGGCGCCGTCGCCCGCGGCGTCTTCGGCGCGCCGAGCGTCTTCGTGGACGAGCGGCTGTTCTTCGGCCAGGACCGGCTGGACTGGGTGGAGCGCGCGCTGGCCGAGGGCTGACCGCGGCGCAGGTCCGGCCCTGGCGTCGGGTCGCGGTGGACGATTGTCTCGGCGTGCCCGGGCTGAGAACGGAAGCCGACGGCAAGGATTTGGCAGGCGGGGTCAAGCGAACGTTTGCGTCGGGCGGTCAGGCGGCCGGAGCTCGGGACGGTCGGCGCGGACCGGCGGCGTCGCGAGGGGAGGTCGCGGCGGAGGCGCGTCTTGGGCGCAACGCCCCCTCGGGGCGTGCTCGTGAAAGGTCGGCGGGTCGCGCGGCGAGAGGGTTGCCTTGCGGAGCGCTGCGCGCGCGTGAAACCGCCCCCCCTCCCTGTCCCTCCCCCTGCAGGGGGAGGGGACGCC
>JBCBYE010000799.1:0-1879 GCA_039816075.1 Pseudomonadota bacterium
CCCGCTCCGGCCGACAGGTCCTGAACGTGAAGGCCCCGGTCAAGGCCGTGGTCTGCGCGGAGGTCGACGGCGACCATGTCGCGGTGGTGGGCGAAAACCGCAAGGTTCTGGTGTTCCCGCTGGCGGAGCTGCCGGAGATGTCGCGCGGCAAGGGCGTGCGCCTGCAGAAATACAAGGATGGCGGCCTTTCGGACGCCCGCGTCATCGCGTTGGCCGAGGGCCTGCGCTGGCTCGACGGCGGCGGGCGTCAGCGCACCGTGGCGGGCGAGGAGCTGGCCGAATACATCGCCAGGCGCGCCTCCGCCGGCCGCATGGCGCCGCGCGGCTTCCCCCGCGACAACCGCTTCGGCTGAGCGTCGGAGCGAGGTCGGCGCCAGCCGCGCCGACCCCGCCGCGATCAGCGCCCAGGCGGCCCGGCGCAGCGGCGCGCGGATCGACAGCGCCGCGAACCCCAGACCGACAAACCCGAGCCCGCCGCGTCCGAGGTAATGCGTGGCGACGGGAAGGGCTTGCATGACGGCCTCCTCCGATTTCATATGTCGGTGATCATTTCAAATGATCGATGACATATGAAGCGGAGCGTTCCCCGTGCCTTTGTCCAAGACCCACAAGGCCGCCGCCCGCGGCCGCATCGTCTCCGCCGCCGGAAAGGCGTTCCGCGCCAACGGCTTCGACGCCGCAAGCGTCGCCGGCATCATGGCCGATGCGGGCCTGACCCATGGCGGCTTCTACGCCCATTTTCCGTCCAAGCAGGCCCTCTTCGCCGAGGTCGCCGCCACGGATCACGACCTGCTGGCCCGCCTGACGGCGGCGAAGACCCTCACGGCGCGCGCCGCCGTCCTCGACGCCTGTCTCGATCCCGCGAACGTCGCCGCCGCCTCCGCCGGCTGCACCCTCTCGGCCCTCGCCCCCGACGCTGCGCGGCTGGGCGGCGAGGCCGCGGCCGGCCTCTCCCGCGCCTTCGAGGCGGCCGTCGCGTCGCTGCAGGAGGTCGGCGCCGCGCCCGCCCGGGCCCGCGCCGCGCTCTGCCTCGCCCTCGGCGCGCTCGCCGCCGCCCGCGCAGCGCCGCCCGAAGGGCGCGAGGCGACCCTGGCCGCAGCGCGGGCGGAGGTCGGCGCCCTGCTCGCCCCCGCCGCCCCCGCCCGGCGCGGCGGCGCGGCCGGCGACTGGGGTTTTTGACCCCGCTTGCCTCTCGCCCCGCCCGGCGCGACGGTGACGCGCAAGACCGCATGGGAGGCGCGACGATGGAACGGAAACATCTGCTGGTCACCGGCGGCTCGCGCGGCATCGGCGCCGCCATCTGCCGCCTCGCCGCCGCGCGCGGCTGGAACGTGACCGTGAACTATGCGCGCGACGCGGCGGCGGCGGAGATGATCGTGGCCGAGGCGCAGGCCGCCGGCGCCCAGGCCCAGGCTGTTCAGGCCGACATGGCCCGGCCCGAAGCCGCCGAGGCGCTGTGGGACGCGGCCGAGGCCGGCCTCGGCCCCGTCCACGGCTTCGTCAACAATGCCGGCGTGATCGGCCGCGGCGCGCCGCTGGCCGACCGCCCGCCCGAGGACATCCGCCGCGTCATCGACCTCAACGTCACCGGCGCGATCCTGGCGGCGCGCGAGGCCGCGCGGCGCATGGGGACCGACCGGGGCGGCCAAGGCGGCGCGGTGGTCAACATCTCCTCCGTCGCCGCGCGGCTGGGCGGGCCGGGAAGCCAGACCGACTACGCCGCCTCCAAGGGCGCCATCGACACGCTGACCTGGGGCCTGGCGGTGGAGCTCGGGCCCGCGGGCATCCGCGTCAACGGCATCCGCCCGGGGATCATCGCCACCGACATCCACTCCGACCTCGGCGATCCCGGCCGCATCCAGAGCCTGGGGGGGCAGAC
>JBCBYE010000576.1:0-3121 GCA_039816075.1 Pseudomonadota bacterium
GAGCGCATCGTGCATGAACGCATCAAGCGGTTCGGCGATCTGACCGAGGGGCATCTGCACGTGATCGCCAACGCCCCGCGCCCCGCCATGCCCGCGCTCGCCCGCTTCGCCGAGCTCTATCCGGGCGTGGAAGTGGAGTTCGGCCTGCACGACTGGACCACGGCCATGGAGATGCTCCGCGCCGGCGAGGCGGATGCGGGTCTGATCACCGAGCCCCAGGCGGACCCGTCGCTGCATTGCCGGGAGGTCGGGCGCACGCGATACGCGTTTCACGCGCGGCGCGACCATCCCATCGCGGGAAGGCTATCCGCCTCGCTGCGCGACATCGCCGAAGCGCATGCGCTGATCCTGCCCGAGGACGGCAGCTTCACGCAGCGGGTCTACCGTCAGGCGGCGCTCGCCCACGGCATCGAGGCGCAGAGGATCATCAAGATCCGCAGCTTTCCCGCCTTGAAGGAGGCGGTTCTGCACGGGCTCGGCGTAGGTCTGCTGCTGGAGGACAGCCTCTTTCCCTCGCGCCAGCTGGTGACGCTGGACGTGGAGGAGATGCGCGAGGCCTACGCCAACCACGTGGTCATTCCCGTCGAAAAGCGGGATCTGGCGGTGGTGCGCCGCTTCGGCGAGGCGGTGGTGGACGTCTGCGCCTCGGACGCGGCGTCCGCCCGGGCCGTCTGATCCGCCCGGGCGTCGCGCCCTCAGGCGAAGCCGTCGGCCAGGACGAACATCAGCCAGATCAGGCCCGCCGCGAAGGCGAAGCCCGCGAACACCGGAGCCGGCCCGTAATAGTTGGGCAGATGCTTGACGTCTTCGTCGTCGTCTTCGGAATGCATCGCGTCTCTCCTAACTCAGGGCCATCGGCATCCACAGCGCGATTATCGGGAAGAACATCACCAGCAGCATGCCGATGATCTGCAGCACGATGAAGGGCAGCACGCTGACGAAGATCTCCTGCAGCGTGATCTCCCGGCCGTCCGGCATGTCCTTGGCCGCCGGCACCACCGATTTCAGCCAGAAGCAGGCCGGGCCGAAGGGCGGGCTGAGGAAGTAGATCTGGATGTTCATCACGAAGAGGATGCCGAACCAGACCGCGGCCCATTCCGGCTCCATCCCCAGCTCGGGCGCCATGTCGCGCACGAGGGGGGCGAAGACGGGCACGGTGATGAAGATGATCGCGATCCACTCCATGAACGTGCCGAGGATCACCAGGATCGCCATCATCACGAAGATGGTGCCCAGCGGTCCCAGCCCGGCGGAGCGGATAAGATCGCGCATGAAGTCCGCGCCGCCGATCAGATTGTAGAGGCCCACGAAGGCCACCGCGCCCAGGATCAACCAGATGATCGTGCCCACGATGGTCATGGTGTTGGCGAGGCAGTCGCGCAGAAGGGCGTAGTCGAACTTGAAGCGCACGGCCGCCACGATGATGGCGCCGAAGACGCCCACCGCCGACGCCTCGGTCACCGAGGTGATGCCGCCGTAGATGAAGCCCATCACGCAGCTGATCAGCAGGATGCACAGGATCACCGCGACCACCTGGTTCCAGCCCAGCGTGGTCTTCTGCCCGGTCATCTTCATGATCTCCGCCGCCGTGGGGGCGAAGGAGGGGTTCAGGTTCACCCGGATCAGCACGTAGGTGACGTAGAAGCTGGCCAGCATCAGGCCGGGGATGAAGCCGGCGGAAAAGAGGTCGCCGATGCCCACGTTGGCCGAAAGGCCGTAGACGATCATGACGATCGAGGGCGGGATCAGCGTGGCCAGCGCGCCCGAGGCGCAGATCAGGCCAATGGTCAGATTGCGGTTGTAGCCCAGGCGCAGCATCTGCGGCAGCGCCACGAGGCCGAGCATCACGATCTCGCCCCCCATGACGCCGGACATGGCCGCCAGGATCACCGCCACGATGGTGGTCTGAAGCGCCACGCCCCCGCGGAACCCGCCCGCGAAGATCGACATGGCGTCGAAAAGGTCCCGCGCGATGCCGGAGCGTTCCAGGATCGAGGCCATCAGCACGAAGAACGGCACCGCGACCAGCGGGTACTTCTCCAGCAGGTCCAGCGCGTTGACCGACACCAGGTAGAGGCCGGTGTTGCCATAGAACAGCAGCGCGCAGACGACGGAGATGATCAGCGTGACGATGCCCAGCGGCATGCCCGTCATCATCAGCGCCAGCAGCGCTGCGACGATGGCCATGGAGATCGTGGCGATGCCGACCGCGTCGCGATCCACGTGGAAGAGGTCGACGGCCGAGCCGCCGGCGTCGCGCAGCCCCTGATCGAACGCGCCCGCGGCGCTGTCGTAGCCGCCGTAATGGGCGAAGATGCTCAGCAGCAGCCGCAGCGTGATCGCCCCCAGCAGCGCCAGCGTCGCGGTCTGCCACAGCCGCGTCTGAAAGTGCCGCGACAGGTTCACCGTCAGCTGCACCAGGTAAAGGAACAGGCCCGCCGCCAGAATGGTCTTCAGGATCATCGGCAGGGGAGAGTTCCATGCCGTGCCCGCACGCTCCGTCAGGTCGATGCTCTCCATCGACCGGATCAGGGTGTCGTTGACCAGCATGTAGAGGGCGAAGACGCCCACGCACATGGCGAAGAGGTCGAGGCGCCATTTGTTCCGCTCGGACGCCATCAGGTAGAAGACGGTGATGCCGATATGCCGCTTCTGCAGGGTCACGAAACCGGCCGACATCATCCAGGCGCAGGCGCAGAGCACCATGACCACCTCGAACACCCATTGGGTGGGCGAGTGCAGGATGTAGCGGGCGAAGACCTCCCACAGGGTGCAGGCCGCGGCCACGAGGTAGAGATTCGCCACGGCGAGGCCCGTGAAACGGCTGACATGGTCGACCCCGCGGCCGAAGCCGCCGGCGACGGGCGCGAGCGCCACGTCGGACTCTTGGGCGATGGCCATGGGGCCTTCCTCCCTGACGAACTCTTGAAAGACGAAAGACGGCCGCCGCGCGAGGCGTCGCGCGGCGGCCGGATCAGCGCCGTAGGATCAGTCCTGCAGGAGGCCGATGCTCTTCATGTAGGCCAGATGCGCGTCGAGCGCTTCCTGAGCCAGGGGCGACTTCTTGGCGAAGTCGTACCAGGCGCCCACGGCGATCTCGCGGAACTTGGCGCGCTCTTCC
>JBCBYE010000827.1:0-1753 GCA_039816075.1 Pseudomonadota bacterium
CGCCGCGGGAGGGCGGGCGGGGCGCGGGCCGGGGCGGCGGCGTCGGCGGCCGCGGCGCGCGCCCCTTGCCCCTGGCCCCGCCGCCCTCTACCTCGCCCTGCAGCAAGTCCCCGGCAAATGCAGGAGCGCGGCGATGTTCACCGGTATCGTGACGGATGTGGGCGAAATCGCCGCCCTGGACCCTCGCGGCGACCTGCGCGCGCGCATCGCATGCGCTCCGGCGACGGCCGAGGCGGAGCTCGGCGCCTCCATCTGCTGCGACGGCGTCTGCCTGACGGTGGTGGACCGCGGCCTGGCGGACGGACGCGGCTGGTTCGACGTGGACGTCAGCGCCGAGTCCGTCGCCCGCTCCACCCTCGCCGACTGGACGCCGGGCGCGCGCATCAACCTCGAACGCTCCCTTCGCGTCGGCGACGAACTGGGCGGACACATCGTCACGGGCCATGTGGACGGCGTCGCCGAGGTGCTCGACGCCCGCGACGAAGGCGACAGCACCCGCTACCGCTTTCGCGCGCCCGCGGATCTCGCCCGGTTCATCGCCTCCAAGGGATCCGTCGCGCTGGCCGGCACCTCGCTGACCGTGAACGAGGTGGAGGGCGACGTCTTCGGCGTCAACCTGATCCCCCACACCAAGCAGGTCACCAACTGGGGTGGAATCGCCGCCGGCCACCGCGTGAACCTGGAGGTCGACCCCCTCGCCCGCTACGTCGCCCGCCTGGCGGAGACGATGGCCCCCGGCTGAGGGATCCGCCCGACCGGCGGCGGCGCCCGCCTCAAGCGACCTTGCGCAGGTAGAGGCTGCCGCCCGGCCGCGCCGCATCCACCGGCGGCATCGGCACGCCCCGGGCCGCGGCCAGGGGCAGGACATGGTTGTTGAACACCGCCATGCGGTAGGTGGTCGAACCCGCCAGCAGCGCGCGCAGCAGGTAGCATTCGTTCCAGAAGATCCCGCGATCGCGCATCCAATGGGGCGGATACTCGAAATCGGCGAAAACGTCGTGGAAATGGATCAGGACGCCCGGCGCCAGCGCCGGCAGCACGTCGAACAGCAGCGCCTGCAGGTCGGAGCCGCATTTGCACACATGCGAGCTGTCGATGAACAGCAGATCGCCCGCCTCCAGCGCCTCGAACGCCGCGCGCGGCGCGGTCTGCACCCGTTCCGCATGCAGGGTCAGGCGCGCCTCGTCCGCCGGCCGCAGGGTCGAGAGCAGGCGATCCGGATAGGGCTCCACGCAGGTCAGCGCCGTCTCCTCCAGGCCCGGCGCATCGAGCGCGTCCAGCATGGCGGCGGTGGACCAGCCGGAGCCGACCTCCACGATCCGGCGCGGGCGATGGCGGCGCACCATGCACCACAGGATCACGGCGTCCGAGAGGCTGAACATCTCCTGATCGGGCCGCCAGCGCGCCGCCGCCGCCGCCTCCGTCCCGCCATAGGGACAGTCGCCGCCGACCTCGGCGAGGGACGCGAGCTCCTGCAGCTGCGTCTCCACGGCATAGTCCACGTCGCGCACCTGCTCCACGCCGCGGCGCATCGCCAGACGCTCCTCCACGTCCTGGGGGGCGGGCGTGGGGGAGTAGAAATGACCGGCGTCGAAGCGGCCCTGCGCCGCGATCCGCGCCTGCAGGGCCTGCACGTAAGGCAGCCGCCGCAGGCCGGCCCGATAGATCGTTCTCAGCATCCCACGCTCCCGCTGCTCCGCGCGCCCGCCCGGCCCCTTGATGCCCTGCCCGCGCGCCCGCGCGCAACAGGCCC
>JBCBYE010000015.1:0-17074 GCA_039816075.1 Pseudomonadota bacterium
ACGCCCTCGCCCGACACGTCCCGCGTGATCGACGGGTTGTCGGACTTGCGGCTGATCTTGTCGACCTCGTCGATGTAGACGATGCCGCGCTGCGCCCGCTCCACGTTGTAGTCCGCGGCCTGAAGCAGCTTGAGGATGATGTTCTCCACATCCTCGCCCACATAGCCGGCCTCGGTCAGCGTGGTGGCGTCGGCCATGGTGAAGGGCACGTCCAGGATGCGCGCCAGCGTCTGCGCCAACAGCGTCTTGCCGCAGCCCGTGGGGCCGATCAGCAGGATGTTGGACTTCGCCAGCTCCACGTCCTGCTGCTTTTGCGCATGGTTCAGACGCTTGTAATGGTTGTGAACCGCGACCGACAGGACGCGCTTGGCGGTCTTCTGCCCGATCACGTAATCGTCCAGAACCTGGCAGATTTCCGTCGGCGTCGGCACGCCGTCCGAGGACTTCACCAGCGAGGTCTTGGTCTCCTCGCGGATGATATCCATGCAAAGTTCAACGCATTCATCGCAGATGAACACGGTCGGACCCGCAATAAGCTTGCGCACCTCATGCTGACTCTTTCCGCAAAAAGAGCAGTAGAGCGTGTTCTTGGAGTCCTGTCCGGTCGGCTTGCTCATCGAATTCTCCCGCCGCGGGCGCGGCCGTCCGACACTAGAGGCGCGTTCCTTAACGAACTCTCCACGTCGCGGTCCCGAATCCGCACCCTCGTCATTCGTGCATGTCGTCGCCGCGGGCGCAAGGGCTGCTCGCCCCAAGCGCGGGCGCCCCGCATCGACGCAGGTCGAGGCGGGGCGGCGGCGTTCAAGTGATGGGAAAGGGCGAACGCGGCCTCAGCTCTCTTCGTCCGTGGACGCCTCGCGCTTGGACACGATTTCGTCGACGAGGCCCCAGTCCTTGGCCTGTTCCGCGCTCATGAAGTTGTCGCGCTCCAGCGCCGCCTCGACCGAGGCGTAATCCTGCCCGGTGTGCGACACGTAGATGTTGTTCAACCGTTCCTTGAGCTTCTTGGTGTGCTCGGCATGGATCATGATGTCCGTCGCCTGGCCCTGATAGCCGCCGGAAGGCTGGTGCACCATGATCTCGGAATTGGGCAGCGAGAACCGCATGTCCTTCTCGCCCGCCGCCAGCAGCAACGAGCCCATGGACATCGCCTGCCCCACGCACAGCGTCGACACCTTGGGCCGGATGTACTGCATCGTGTCGTAGATCGAGAGGCCGGACGTCACCACTCCGCCGGGGGAGTTGATGTACATCGCGATCTCCTTTTTCGGATTCTCCGCCTCCAGAAACAGAAGCTGCGCGACGATCAGCGTCGACATGCCGTCATGCACCGGGCCCGAGACGAAGATGATCCGTTCCTTCAGCAGTCGGGAGAAGATGTCGTAGGCGCGCTCGCCCCGCGCGGTCTGTTCGACCACCATCGGCACGAGGGTGTTCATGTAATGCTCGGCGGGGTTCTGCATGGCGGCGGCCTTCGTGTTCGGGGGCGGAGGCGGGATCGCGCCTCGGCTCAGAGTCCTAGGCCTCGCGCCGGGGCGCTTCAAGGGCGGGGAAAGCGACGGTTCTAACCGTTCATGTTTCGCTGACGCCGCTTAAGGTAACGTTTACTCTACGGGAGGGGGCTGCCCGAGGGGGCCGCCCGAATGGCACGAGGGGACTTGCATGACCCGGACCATCATCACCGAAACGCCCGCCGGCACGAGCAACAGCTTCACCCTGGCCGCCGGCGACGAACTGATCGTCGCGCCGGGCGTGATCCTGGCCGATGACACGTTCAACGCGATCTCCGGCGCGTTCGGGGCCAACATCGTGCACATCCTCGGCTCGGTGCTGAGCGGGGGCAACGGCGTCAGCCTGTCGGACTTTGCGGACGACGACGCCAATTCCCGGCTGATGATCGCGCCCGGCGGGTCGGTCGTGGGCGAAGGCTCCGGCATCGTGACCTCGCGCGACCGCTTCGAGATTCAGATCGACGGCGCGGTGCAGGGCGAGGTCGGCGTCCGGCACACGTTCGGCGATTTCTATTTTCTCGTCGTCGGCGCGACGGGCAGCGTCGCGGGCTTCGACGAAGGCATCCTCGTCTCTTCCAACGACGCCAGGCTTACGAACTACGGTCAGGTCAGCTCGCTCTCCGGCCAGAACGGGATTCAGATGAGCGGCGAGCGCACCGCGCTGGTGAATCACGGCGTCGTCTCCAGCCCGGTGGACGCCGTCCGCCACACGGGGAACACGGATGCGAACGTCGTGAACCATGGCCAGCTTTCGGGCGGCGTGACCCTGGCCGGCGGCGCGGACGTCTTCTCAAACTTCGGAACGCTGCAAGGCGACGCGGATGTGGAGAATGGCGACGACGTTCTGACCAATGCCGGCCTGATCGACGGCGACGTGACGCTGGGCCAGGGCGCCGACACCTTCGACGGCCGCGGCGGACGCGTTGCCGGCGATATCGACGGGGGCGAGGGCGACGACGTCTACATCCTCGACCGCGCCTCGGATTCGCGCCGCATCGTCGACGCCGACGGCGTCGACGAAGTGCAGACCGAAGGCTTCTTTCGCCTGCGCGACGGGATCGAGAACCTCACCCAGCTCGACGGCGGCGACTGGAAGGGCATCGGCAACGAACTGAACAACGTTCTGCGCGGCAACGGCGGGGACAACAAGCTGCTGGGCTTGATCGGCGACGACACGCTGATAGGCGGTCTGGGCGACGACATGCTGAAGGGCGGCCTTGGCACGGATCTCGCCGACTACCGCGAAAGCTTCGACCGGATCGTCGTCTCCTTGCTCGAGGGCTCGGCCGAAGGATCCGAGATCGGCGAGGATCGCCTGAAAGGCATTGAACAGGTGCTCGGCGGCTCCGCCAACGACCGCATCATCGGCTCCAACACCGCCAACTCGCTGGGCGGCAATTTCGGCAACGACAGGCTGGACGGCGAGGGCGGCGCGGACGTGCTGAACGGCGGCGGCGGGGCGGATCGCCTCTTCGGCGGGCGAGGCGCCGACACGATGACGGGCGGCTTCGACGCCGACCGCTTCGTGATCGAGGCGACCGCGAACGGCGCGGACGCGATCACGGATTTCACCGACGGCGAGGACCGCATCGACCTGCGCGCGCTCAATCTCGTGCGCCGGCAGTTCGAGGATCTGCTCGACGGCGCCCTGTCGCAAAGCGGCGGCGACGCGGTCCTCAGCCTCGCCCGACTCGGCGCCGACGGCTCGATCACGCTGCAGGGCGTGGACGGCGCGACGCTGGACCGCTCCGATTTCCTCGTCTGAGCGGATTCGTCCTTGACGCCGCGGCGCCGTCTGCCGTAGCCGCCGCGCCCATGACCTATGCGATGCCCAAGTTCGAACGATATCAACTGCCGGAGGATTTCCGGCGGCTCCGTTCGCGCATCGGCATAGGTCCGGCTTCGACAGCCTGACGACCTTCCAAACCCAAGCCTAAGCGAACGGAGCTTCCGGTCGGGCCCAGCGCCCGCCCCGGCCCGTTCGCGCGTTCGCATTTCCCCCCTGCCAAAGGACTCTCGCCATGACCGAGCCTCCGGCCATCGACGGCCACGCCCTCATCGCCTGGGGCCATGCCCCCGGACCCTGGTTCGCCCAGGCCCTGCCCGTGCTGGAGACGGCGCGCGCGCAGGGCGTTGACGAGAAGGGCCTCCAGGCGCTCGCCCGCGCCCTTGCGCCGCCCAAGCATCCGCCGCGCCCCCTCGCCCCCGCGGGCGAGACGCCGTGCCACGTCAGTCTCGACGCCGAGACGGCGGACGAGGCGGCCAACCGCGCCAAGGTGATCGAGAGCATGGAGGCGCTGCTGCGCACGCCCACCCTCGTCGCGGGCGCGGTGATGCCCGACGCCTGCCCCTCCGGCCCCGGCGGGACCATCCCGGTGGGCGGCGTGGCCGCGGCCAAGGGCGCGATCCATCCCGGGCTGCACTCGGCCGACATCTGCTGCTCCGTCGCCATCACCGTGCTGGCGGAGGCGGACCCGCGCGCCGCGCTCGACGCCGCCTCGGCCGTCACGCATTTCGGCGGCGGCGGGCGTCAGCGCGGGCAGCAGATCCGTCCTCCGACGGAAGTGATGGAGGGCTTCGCCGCCAACCCGATCCTCGCGCGCCTGCAGTCCACGGCCATCGAGCACTTCGCCACCCAGGGCGACGGCAACCACTTCTTCTACGTGGGCCGCCTCGCCTCCACGGGTCAGACCGCGCTGGTCACGCATCACGGTTCCCGCAAGCCGGGGGCGATGCTCTACAAGCGCGGGATGGAGCTGGCCGAGGCGCATCGCCGCCGCGTCTCGCCCGAGACGCAGAAGATCAACGCCTGGATCGAGGCCGAGAGCGACGAGGGCCGCGCCTACTGGGACGCGCTGCAGACCATGCGCGCCTGGACCAAGGCCAACCACTTCGCCCTGCATGACCGCGTCATGGAGGCGCTGTCCGCGCGCGCGGTCGACCGGTTCTGGAACGAGCACAACTTCGTCTTCCGCCGCGGCGACGTCTACCTGCACGGCAAGGGCGCGACCCCGGCCTGGTCCGACTACGCCGAGGACGCGTCGGGCGAGGTGCTGATCCCGCTGAACATGGCCGAGCCGGTGCTGATCGCGCGCGGCCGCGACGCCGATCACGGTCTGGGCTTCTGCCCGCACGGCGCAGGGCGCGACTTCTCGCGGTCCGAGCATCAGCGACGCATGGCCGGCATCCCGGTCTAGGAGCTGGTGGCGAGGGAGACGCAGGGCATCGACGCCCGGTTCCATTGCGGCCGGCCCGACGCGTCCGAGCTGCCGTCCGCCTACAAGCGGGCCGACCACGTGGTCGCGCAGATCGAGCGCTTCGGCCTGGCCGAGATCGTCGACCGGGTGGAGCCCTTCGGCTGCATCATGGCCGGCGACTGGACCAAGCGGTTCCGCGACGCCCGCGCCGCCAAGCGCGCGCGCCGCGAGGCCGGGAAGGCGGAGGTCGAGGCGCAAGCCGAGGAGGGGGCGTCAGGCTGAGCCCGGCGCTTGAGGCGGAGTTTGGATCCCAGGCCGAACGCCGAAGGGGCCGTTCGACGCCGCGCCCCCCTCGCGCCCGAGACCTCGCAGGCGCGCAAAAGGAAGGGCCGGGGCGATGCCCGCCCCGGCCCTTCCATATCGTCGCCTCGCGCCGCGTCGGCGGCGGCGCCCGCGGGCGTCAGCTTTCCGCCGCCTCGGCGGCCGGCGCATCTTCCTCGTCCAGCGCCTCGAGGCGCTTCTGCAACTCGTCCTTGGTGATCGGCTCGTCCGTCACGTCGGCCAGCTCCAGGATGAAGTCGACGACCTTGTCCTCGAACAGGGGCGCGCGGATCTGCTGCAGCATCTGCTGGTTCTCGCGCACCGCGTCGAAGAACATCTTCTCCTGTCCCGGGAACTGCCGGGCGCGCTCGAACACGGCCTGGTTCAGCTCCTGCTCGCTCACCTCGATCTCGTTGCGCTGGCCGATTTCGGCCAGGAAAAGACCCAGGCGCACGCGCCGCTCGGCCAGCGTCACATGTTCCGGCGTCGGCTCGATCTCGGCCGGGTCCGCCATGGGCGCGTCGGGTTTCTCTTCGCGCTGCAGCTGATGGGCGATCTGCTTGGACTCGATGTCGACGAGGCCCGCCGGCAGCTCGAACTTCACCGCCTCGTCCAGCGCGTCGAGCAGCTGGCGCTTGACCAGCCCGCGCGAGGCGGAGCCGTATTCCGCCGCCAGCCGCTCCTTGATCTGCGACTTGAGCGTGTCGAGGTCGTCGACGCCGTACTTCTTGGCCAGCTCATCGTCGATCTCGGCCGCCTTGGGGCCCTTGACCTCCTTGACCGTCACCTCGAACACCGCGGCCTTCCCGGCCAGCGCCTCGGCCTGGTAGTCCTCGGGGAAGGAGACCTCGACGTCCTTGGCGTCGCCCGCCGTCACGCCGGTCAGCTGCTCTTCGAAGCCGGGGATGAACTGGCCGGAGCCGAGCACCAGCGGAAAGTCGTCGCCGGCGCCGCCGTCGAACGCCTCGCCGTCGATGCGGCCGATGAAGTCGATGACCACCTGGTCGCCGTCTTCGGCCGCGGCGCCCTCGTCCTTGGCCTCGTAGTCCTTGGCGTTGTCGGCCAGGTTCTGCAGCGCCTCGGTCACCGCGCCGTCCTCGACCTCGGCCACCGGGCGGGTCAGCGCCACGGTCTTGAAGTCGTGGTCCGGCACCTCGGGCAGCTTCTCGTAGGCCAGCTCGACCTGCAGGTCCTGGCCCTCGTCGAAGTTCTCGTTGGCGATCTTGACGTCGGGCTGCAGGGCCGGACGGTCGCCGGTGCTTTCGAAATGGTCGCGCACGGCGCCGTCGACGCTCTCTTGCAGAACCTCGCCCAGGATCGACTTGCCGAACATCTTCTTGAGCAGCGGCAGCGGGGCCTTGCCCTTGCGAAAGCCCTTCATCTGGACCTCGGCGCGCGCCGCCATCAGCTTTTCGTTGATCTTGTCGTTCAGCGCGGCGGCCGGCAGCGTCAGCGCATAGCCGCGGGCCAGACCTTCGGACTTGGTTTCGACGACCTGCATTCGCTTCCTCGGCCTCGTTGCATGGGCGCCCCTGCGGGCGGCCTCGATATTCCCTTGCCGGGGCGGCGGCTGGTGCGGGCGGAGGGACTTGAACCCCCACGCCTTGCGGCACGAGAACCTAAATCTCGCGTGTCTACCAGTTCCACCACGCCCGCGTCGCACGCGCCTGAAACGGCCGCGGCGGGCGGACCCCTGCGCGCGAACGGGCGGGGTCTAGCAGTCCGCTCCGGCGGGCGCGAGTCGAAAATCCGCCGGCGCGATGCGCGCGGCCGCCCCGATCAGAAGCCCAGCTCGTCGAAGAGCTCGGGCAGCATGTCCGGCAGATCCTCGGCGATCAGGCCGGGGCCGAAGGCCTTGGCCGCGCGCACATGCAGCCATACGGCGGCCGAGGCGGCATCGAACGTCGCCAGCCCCCGCGCCGCCAGCCCCGCGATCATTCCCGCCAGCACGTCGCCCGCCCCGGCGGTGGCGAGCCATGGCGCACGGCCCAGCTGGCGCGGGCTCAGCACGTCGGTCCCTCGCATCGGATGCGCGACCACCGTGTCCGGCCCTTTGAGCAGAACCGCGCAGCCCGCGCGCGTCGCCGCCTCCATCGCCGCGTCGACCTTGGAGAACGCCGGCCCCGCAACCGCATGCGCCGCCCAGCGCTCCGCAACATCGGGAAAAAGGCGCGCGAACTCCCCCGCATGGGGCGTCAGCACGCAGCGTTCATGCAGCGCGGCGAACAACGCATCGGGATCCTCCTCGAAGCTGGTCAGCGCGTCGGCGTCCAGCACCGTCGCGCGGCGGGCGGCGAGCGCGGCCAGGGTCAGGCTGCGCGTGCCCTCGCCGGGGCCCAGCCCCATTCCCAGCGCCACCGCGTTGATCCGACGGTCCTGCAGCGCCTCGCCCAGCGCCTCCCAATCGGCGATGGGCCGCAGCATGACCGCATCGAGGCGGGCTGCATTCTCCTGCAGCGCCGCGGGCGAGGGGCCGAGCGTCACCAGACCGGCCCCCACCCGCAGGGCCGCGCGCGCCGCCAGCCGTCCCGCGCCGCCGCGCCCCGGCCCGCCGGCGAGCACCAGCGCATGCCCATGGTCGTACTTGTGCGCCCAGCCGGCGCCGGCGCCCTTGTCGATGCCAGCCGGCGCCTCGCGCATCAGCCGCGCGCGCGGGCCCTGCGCGGCGCGGGGGCGCAGCGGGCCCAGCCCGATCTCCGCCCGCCGCAGCTCGCCCACATGGTCAGGCCCTGGCAGCAGGTGATGGCCCATCTTGGGCGCGTGGAACGTGACGCAGAGGTCGGCGCGCACCGCCGCGCCCAACGGCCGCCCGCTGTCGGCGCACAGCCCGCTCGGCATGTCGATGGCCAGCACCGGCGCCGGCCCCGCGCCGGAGGTCAGGCCCTGGATCGGTCCGGCGACCTCCGGCGGCAGCGGCCGCGTCAGGCCCGAGCCGAAGAGCGCGTCCACGATCAGATCCGCCGCGCCGCGGCCGCCGCGCGCCGCCTCTTCCAGCCGCGGGCCCGCCTGGTCCCAGGGTCGGGTCCGGCCGAACGCCTCCCAGCGCCGCCGCGCTTCGGCCGCATCGGGGCCCTGACGCCCCGGCTCGCCATAGGCGAACAGGTCCACGGTCCAGCCCCGTTCCGCCAGCAGACGCGCCACGACATAGCCGTCGCCGCCGTTGTTGCCCGGCCCGCACAGCGCGATCAGCCGGCGATCGCCCTTCTGCAGGTCAGGCCGCCAGGTCAGCGCCGCGCGCGCGGCGCCGAAGCCGGCGCGCTCCATCAGTTCAAGGCCCGTCGCGTCGCCGCGCGCCATGGCCTCGGCCTCCAGCGCCCGCATCTCCGCCGCCGTCAGAAGCTCCATGTCTCGGCCCTTCGTTCGTTGCCCTAATTTTAGGCGATTTGCCCAGATCACGGGCGCCGCGCCGCGGAATTCCGCCCCGAAGCCGTCGCGACGCGCACGGCAGGTTGCAACCCCGCCGATCCTGCGTTTGGCATGGCGCCTGCATCGCTGCCGTCGCGCCGAAGGTGTGGCGCAGCCTGCCCATAACCGATCGCGCCCGCCTCGGCGAGCCGCGCGACGAGGCCCAAGGGAGACGCGTCAGCCCATGAAGAAGATCGAGGCGGTCATCAAGCCGTTCAAGCTCGACGAGGTGAAGGAGGCGCTGCAGGACATCGGCATCCAGGGCCTGTCGGTGATCGAAGCCAAGGGCTTCGGCCGGCAGAAGGGGCATACCGAACTCTACCGCGGCGCCGAATACGTCGTCGATTTCCTGCCCAAGATGAAGCTGGAGGTCGTGATCGACGACGATCAGGTGGAACGCGCGCTGGAGGCGATCGTCGCCGCCGCGCGCACCGGCAAGATCGGCGACGGCAAGATCTTCGTCACCAACGTGGAGCATGCGATCCGCATCCGCACCGGCGAGGAGGGCTCCGAAGCCCTCTGACACGAAACACGCGGGGCCGCGCCGACGCGCCAGGGCCGACCCCGCGTTCAGCGATTTCCATCGCGACCGCAACGGCGCGAAGACCAAAGAACCGACGAAGAGGAGCCACGCCATGTCCGACGCGAAGACCGTGCTCGAGACCATCAAGAACGAAGAGGTCGAATACGTCGATCTCCGCTTCACCGACCCCCGCGGCAAGCTGCAGCATGTCACGGCCATCAACCACGTCGTCGACGAGGATTTCCTGGCCGAGGGCTTCATGTTCGACGGCTCGTCCATCGCCGGCTGGAAGGCCATCGACCAGTCGGACATGAAGCTGATGCCCGACCCGTCCTCCATCTACATGGATCCTTTCTACGCGGAAAAGACGCTCTGCATTCACTGCGACGTGCTGGAGCCGGACACCAACGAACCCTATGACCGCGACCCCCGCGGCACCGCCAAGAAGGCCGAGGCCTACCTCAAGTCCTCGGGCATGGGCGACGTCAGCTACTGGGGCCCCGAGGCGGAGTTCTTCATCTTCGACGACGTCCGCGTGTCGGTGGAGATGCACAAGGTCTCCTACGAGGTCGACGCCGACGACGCGTCCTGGAACACCGACGCCGATTTCGAGATGGGCAACCTGGGCCACCGCCCGGGCATCAAGGGCGGCTACTTCCCCGTCCCGCCCGTCGACCACGCCCAGGACCTGCGGTCCGAGATGCTGTCGACCATGAAGCGCATCGGCATGAACGTCGACAAGCATCACCACGAGGTCGCCTCGGCGCAGCATGAGCTGGGCCTGGTGTTCGGCACGCTGACCTCGCAGGCCGACGATCTGCAGAAGTACAAGTACGTCATCCACCAGGTGGCCAACGCCTACGGCAAGTCGGCCACGTTCATGCCCAAGCCGATCTTCGGCGACAACGGCACCGGCATGCACGTCAACCAGTCGATCTGGAAGGACGGCAAGCCGCTCTTCGCCGGCGACAAGTATGCCGACCTCAGCGACGAGGCGCTCTACTACATCGGCGGCGTCCTCAAGCACGCCAAGGCGCTCAACGCCTTCACCAACCCCTCGACCAACTCCTACAAGCGTCTGATCCCCGGCTTCGAGGCGCCGGTGCTGCTGGCCTACTCGGCCCGCAACCGCTCCGCCTCCTGCCGCATTCCCTGGACCGAGTCGCCCAAGGCCAAGCGCGTCGAGACCCGCTTCCCCGACCCCTCGGCCAACCCCTATCTGTGCTTCTCGGCCCTGCTGATGGCCGGCCTCGACGGCATCAAGAACAAGATCCATCCCGGCGAAGCCGCCGACAAGGATCTCTACGACCTGCCGCCCGAGGAGCTCGCCGGCATCCCCACCGTCTGCGGCTCGCTCCGCGAGGCGCTCGACGCGCTGGAGGCCGATCACGACTTCCTCCTCGCCGGCGACGTCTTCACCAAAAGCCAGATCGAGGGCTACTCGGAGCTCAAGTGGGAAGAGGTGTATGCGTTCGAGCACACCCCGCACCCCATCGAGTACAAGATGTACTACTCCTGCTGATCCCCTCGGGGACTTGGACGGGGGAAAGGGCGGCGCCGCGGCGCCGCCCTTTTTCGTGCATGGTGCATCGGGCGGCTTCGCGTTACGTTAACCTCCATGAACAGGCAGCGGCGAGGGGCGCGCAATGACGATCACCGTGACCGCGCTCGGCGGCCTTCCCGTCATCGGGACCGCGTCGCCGGAATTCGACTTCGCCCCCGGCGAAGGCTCCAACGTCGCGCTCGACGACGCCGGCCTGTTCACGAGACTCACCTGGACGTCGCCGAATCGAGAACGGGGCTCCGCCCGCGGAGACGTCTTCGTCGCCGACGGCCTCGTGCGCGAGAACGCCGGAACTCTCGCCAGCGCGCGCATCCGACAGCTGGACCCGAACACGGGCGACGAGACCGGCGGCGCCGTCTACCGGTTCGCCCCCTTCGCCGACGCCTACCAGGTGCTGGTCGAAGGCGGCTACATCGACGGGCTCGACTTCACCGGCGGCCGCCTCGGCGATGCCGGCGCGGGAGGCGCGCGTAACGACGTCCTTCGCGGCAAAGGCGGCGACGACATCCTCTCCGGCGGCGGCGGCGCCGACCTGATCTTCGGCGGCGGCGGGGCGGACACCCTTTTCGGCGGGGTCGGCGACGTGATCCGCGGCGGTCCGGGCGACGATGAGATCACCGCCGCAGGCGAGGTGGACCTCTTCGGCGGCGCCGGCGACGACCGGCTGTTCGGCGGCGAACGCAAGGGAGTGCTCTTCGGCGGCGACGGGAACGACATGCTCGATCGCGGCCGCATCCTCCGCGGCGAGGGCGGCGACGACGTCCTCTTCGCCTCCTACGCCGAAACCACGGCCTGGGGCGGCGACGGCGACGACGACATCACCTCCATGCGCTGGAGCAAGGCGCGCGGCGGCGACGGAAACGACCTCATCACCCTCACCCAGACCGGCACGGTCCTGGGCGGAGAGGCACGGGACCGCGCCCGCGCCTGGGGCGGCGACGGCAAGGACCGGCTGATCGGCTCCCCCGACGACGAGGACCTTTTCGGCGGCGCCCGACGCGACCGGATGGAGGGCGGCGACGGCGACGACCGGCTCGAGGGCGGCGACGGAAACGACCGCATGTTCGGCGACCTCGCCGACGGCTCCGGCGAGAGCGAGAGCGAGAGCGGTGGCGAGGACGACATGCGCGGCGACGCCGGAAACGACGTCATGCGGGGCGGCGGCGGCGACGACGACATGTGGGGCGGCGCCGGGAACGACGCGCTCGACGGCGAGGCGGGCGAAGACCTGCTGGTCGGCGGACCGGGCGGCGACACGCTCGACGGCGGCGACGACGCCGACATCCTGCGCGGCGGCGGCGGAGCCGACGACCTCTTCGGCGGCGGCGGCGAGGACACGCTGCGCGGCCAGGCCGGAAGCGACGCGCTCTTCGGCGGGACCGAGATCGACCGCCTCTTCGGCGCCGGCGGCAAGGATCGGCTGAGCGGCGGGGCGGGCGACGACACGCTCGAAGGCGGCTTCGGCGACGACATGCTTTTCGGCGGCGAGGGCGGCGACTGGCTGCAGGGCGGCGGCGGCGACGACGCGCTGACGGGCGGCGCCGGCGCCGACCTCTTCGTCTTCGACGCCCGGGATGTCGGCGACGCCGACCGCGTGCTGGACTTCGACGCGTTCGACCTGATCGACATCCGCGCCCTCGCCATCGCCGGCGCGCGCTTCGTCGACGGCTTCGCCGCCGGCGACCGCGTCCCCGGCGCCGAGATCATCCTGCGCCCCGGCCGCATGCGCGTGGATGTGAACGACGACGGCCGGGCCGACCTGGTCGTGCGCGTCTTCACCGACGGGACGACCCCGGCCGCCCTGGCTCCCGACGACATTTTGACCGGTCTTTAGCGCCGCCGGCCGGACGGCCCGCGCTCGGCTTAACGCCGTCTTCACGCCGCCGCGCCCTTATGACGGCGGATCGGGAGCAGGCAGGCGGGGCGGCATGCGTCGGGCGCTATTGTCGAGGACGACGCGGTTGATCGTGGGGCGGGACCCCCGCGGTCTGTGGATCCGCTACGTCGCCGCGGTCTCGCTGATCCTCGCGCTCCTCCTCGGCTCGCACCTCGTGGCCATGTCGGCCGTTCACGCCTCCCGCGACGATGCGGAGATCGTGAACGTCTCCGGCCGTCAGCGCATGCTCAGCCAACGCATCCTCTACCTCGCCGACCGCTACGCCGAGGCGCCGGATCCCGATGTGGCCATCCGGCTCGCCGCCTCGATCCAGCTCTTCGAAACCGCGCACCAGCACCTCGCCTCGCTGGACCGGCTGTCGGCGGAAAGCCGGGACCTTTACTTCGGCGAGGCCGCGCTCGACCGGCGGTCCCGCGACTACGTCCGCCTCGCGCGCCTGATCCTCTTCCACACCCCCTCGCCCGAGGCGGCGGAGGCGTTGGTTCAGCTGCGCGAGCAGGGCCTCGACCGGCTGCTGACCACGCTGAACGAGGCGGTGCTGGCCTTCGAACGCAGCGCGCGCGGCAACTCCGACCGCATCTCCTCGATCCAGAATCTGGCGCTTTACCTGGCCATCGCGGTCCTGGCGCTGGAGTCGGTGCTGATCTTCCGCCCCGCCCAGCGCATGGTGCGCCGCGCGCTCGACGACCTGGAACGGCGCAACGCCGAGCTCGACGCCGCGCGGGTGGAGGCGCAGCAGAAGAACGACGCCCTCGCCCAGGCCGCCGACGCCCTGTCGCGCAACGCGCTCCACGACGCGCTGACCGGCCTGGGCAACCGCGTGAAGCTGCAGCAGGACCTCTCGCGCATGCTGCCCGAATCCCATGCGCTGGGGCGGCGCGTCGCCGTGCTCCACGTGGATCTCGACCGGTTCAAGGAGGTCAACGACACCCTCGGCCATGCCGCGGGCGACGAGGTGCTTCGCCAGGTTTCCACCCGCATGCGGCGGCGCATCCGCGACACCGACGTGATGGCCCGCGTCGGCGGGGACGAGTTCGTCATCGCCCTCGAAACGCCCGACGAAGGCGGCGAAGAGGCCGTGCGCTGGGTGGCCGAGGATCTGATCTCCGCCGCGCGCCAGCCGGTGATTCACGACGGCGCCGAATGCAACGTGGGCGCCAGCGTCGGCTACGTGTTCTCCGAACGCGGCGACGACGATCCCTCGGCCCTGATCGCCAACGCCGACATCGCGCTTTACGAGGCCAAGCGCGGCGGCCGCGGCCGCGCCTGCGCCTTCGGCGAGGAGATGCGCGCCGATCTCGACCGCCGCCGCAGGGTCCTGCAGGGCCTCGAACGCGCGCTGGAGGAACAGCGCTTCGTCGCCTGGTACCAGCCCATCGCCTCGCTCGACGACGGCCGCCTGCTGGGCGTGGAGGCGCTGGCCCGCTGGCGCCGCTCCGACGGCAGCCTGTCCGCCCCGGCGGAGTTCGTGGACCTCGCCGAAGAGGTCGGCGCCATCGAACGGATCGACCGGCTGGTGGCTGAAGCGGCGCTCAAGGACATCGCCGCCCTGCGCGCCGCCGGCGCGCCCGCGCCGGGCCTGTCGCTGAACGTCTCCACGCGCACCCTGCGCGACGCCGATTTCGCCGATCGCCTCGCGGCTCTGGCCCGGGAGCAGGGCATCCAACCCTCCGACGTCACGATCGAGCTGGTGGAGGCGACGCTGGCCGGCGACGACGCCAACCCCACCGTCGCCGCCATCGCCGCGGTCTCCGAACGCGGCTTCCGCACGGCGATCGACGATTTCGGCGCCGGCTGCGCCTCCATGGCCAATCTGGCGTCGCTCGATCTTTCGGGCCTTAAGATCCACCGCTCGCTGATCGCCGAGATGGAGCGCCCGCGCGAGGCGCAGATCGTCAGCGCCATCATCGGTCTCGCCCGGGGCCTGGACCTCGAAGTCACCGCCCAAGGGGTGGAGACCGCGGCCCAGCATCGAGAGCTCAAACGACTGGGCTGCGCCGCCGTGCAGGGCTTCGCGCTCGGCCGTCCCATGCCGGCCGAGGCGCTCGGCCGCTGGCTGCGCGACTACGGCGCCGCGCCGCTGTCGGCGCTGGCTTGACCGAGGCGCCCGCGCGCAGGTCGGGCCGTCGAGCAGGGCGCCTCAGGCTCGCCCCCCGCCCCCCAGAAGCCGGTCCGCCAGCTCCAGCCAATAAGCCACGCCCAGCGGAATGGACGCGTCGTTGAAATCGTAGTCCGGGTAGTGCAGGCGCCCCGAGCGATGCGCCGCAGACGCCGTGCCCATCCAGATGTAGTTGCCGGGCCGCGCGTTCAGCATGAACGAGAAATCCTCGCCGGCCATGCAGGGCTCATGCTCGGTCACCACCTGCATGCCCAGCCCGTCGGCCGCCTCCGCCGCGAAGGCCGCCTCCGCCGCCGGGTTCACGCAGGGCGGATAGTTCTCGCGATAGTCCACGACCGCCTCGCAATCGAAGCCCGAGGCGATCCCCGCGGCCAGCGCGCGGATGCGACCTTCGGCCAACGCGCGCACCTCCTCGCGGAAGTATCGCACCGATCCGCCGATCACCGCCTCTTCCGGCATGACCACGTAGGCGTCCGAACCGCGGAACATGCTCACCCCGATGGTCGCCGTGTCGTGCGGCGACACAGCGCGGCCCGGCACGCTCTGGATCGCCGCCACCAGATGCGCCGCGGCCAGCACCGTGTCGGCGCCCTGATGCGGCATGCCCGCATGGGTGCCCTGCCCGCGCACCGCAATGTCGAAATAGTCGATGCCGGCCATCACCCCGCCCGACAGGGAGGCGAAGGTCCCCAGCGGCAGCTCCGGCCAGTTGTGCAGGCCCCAGACGCTGTCGCAGGGGGCCATGTCGAACAACCCCTCCTCCACCATCACGCGCCCGCCGCCGCCGCCCTCCTCCGCCGGCTGGAAGATCAGCGCCACCGTGCCGTCGAAGTCTCGCGCCTCCGCCAGCAGCTGCGCCGCGCCCATCAGCATGGCCGTGTGTCCGTCATGTCCGCAGGCATGCATCTTTCCCGGCACGGTCGAGGCATGGTCGAATCCGTTGCGCTCCTGCATCGGCAAAGCATCCATGTCCGCGCGAAAACCGATGCACGGCCCCGGCCCGCGGCCGCGGATCAGGCCCACGACGCCCGTCCCCGCCACGCCCTCGCACACCTCGTCCACGCCGACGGCGCGCAGGGCCTCGGCCACGATGCGCGCGGTGCGCACCTCTTCGAAGCCGATCTCCGGATGCCGGTGCAGGTCGCGCCGCCACGCCTGGACCTGCGGCGCGAGCGCCAGAATGCGGTTGGCGTGCCGATGCCGCGGCTGCGGTGCGCTCATGCCTCGATCCCTCCTTGCCAAGCCGGGGCCGCAGGCAACCACGGCCTCCCAGCGGGCCGCAACCCCGTTGCGTCCGCCGCGCCGCGCCCTACCCTCGTACCTGTTGCAAGGAGATGCCCATGGCCGAGCCCGCCCTGCCCCCGAACCTGTCGCTGGTGACGGACGAGGACGCCCTGCGCGCCCTGCACCACGCGCCCATGTCCCGCTCCACGGACAAGGTGCTCGCCGCGCTCGACGTGCATTGCCGCCGCATCCTGCAGGCGTCGCCCTTCTGCGTCGTCGCGACCCGCGGCCCCGGCGGCGCCGACGTCTCGCCGCGCGGCGACCCGCCGGGCTTCGTGCGGGCGCTCGACGACCGGACGCTGCTGCTGCCGGACCGGGTGGGCAACAACCGGCTCGACGGCATGGCCAACCTCCTGGCCGATCCGCGCATCGGGCTTCTGTTTCTGGTGCCCGGCATGGACGAGACGCTGCGCGTGAACGGAACCGCGCGCCTCACCGACGACGCCCGCCTGCTGGAAGGCAGCGCGGTGCAGGGCCGCGCGCCCAAGATCGGCCTCCTCGTGGCGGTGGAAGAGGCGTTCCTGCATTGCGGCAAGGCCTTCGCCCGGTCCCGCCTCTGGGACCCCGAGACGCGCGTCGACCGCAAGGCCTTCCCCTCCTACGCCTCGATGCTGCGCGACCACGTGGACGGGCTGACCGAGGACGAGAACGCGCGCCAATCGCGCATCATGGCCGAACGGGGCCTCTATTGACCGTCCCGACCACAGGCCCCGCGTCCTCGCCGACCTTCCACATCCTCGCCTATGACGGGATCGAACCCATCGACATCGGCGCCACCTACGGCGTGATGTCGATGGCCAAGCGCGTGGCGCCCGGGCTGAGCTTCCGCGTGCTCTCGCGCGACGGCGTGGCGGTGGTCATGGCCAACGACCTGGTGCTCGGCGCGCATCTGGCGCTGGCGGAGGCCCCGCGGCCCGACGTGCTGCTGGTCCTGGGCGGTCCCGGGTGGCAGGCGGCGGCGGAGGATGAGGCGATCCTCGCCCATGTGCGCGCGGCCGCGGCGGCGGGCGCGGTCCTCGCCTCCGTCTGCACCGGTGGCATGATCCTCGCCGCGGCCGGCGTCCTCGCCGGTCGTCCCGCCACCACCAAGGCCGAAACCCTGCCGGGCGAGGCGCGCCCGCTGGACCTGCTGGCCGAACGAGGGGGGGCCGAGGCGCGCCACGCCCGCATCGTCGACGACGGCGATCTGGTGACCGGCGGCGGCGTCGGCCTGGGTGTGGACCTGACGCTGCACCTGCTGCGCCGGTTCTGCG
>JBCBYE010000218.1:0-6843 GCA_039816075.1 Pseudomonadota bacterium
CCGCCACGAAGGACAAAGCGCGAATGATCCGTTTCGTCGCCTGGATGTTCAGCCTCGGCAGCCTCGGCGCCATCATGGGCCTCGGCCTGATGGGCGCGGTGCTGTGGGCCTATGGGCGCGACCTGCCGGATCACGAGAGCCTGGCGCGCTATCAGCCCGCCACGATCAGCCGGGTCTATGACGGCGAAGGGCGCATCCTGGCGGAATACTTCACCGAACGACGCATCTTCGCGCCGATCGACGAGATCCCCGACCTGGTCAAGAACGCCTTCATCTCCGCCGAGGATCGCGGGTTCTACGACCATGCGGGCTTCGACGCGCTGGGCATCGTCTCGGCCGTGGTGGACTACGCCCAGGGCGGGCGCCTGCGCGGCGCCTCCACCATCACGCAGCAGGTGATGAAGAACTTCCTGCTGACCAACGAGCGCAGCTTCGAGCGCAAGATCCGCGAGATCATCCTCGCCACGCGGATCGAGCAGGTGCTGTCCAAGGATCAGATCCTAGAACTTTACCTCAACGAGATCTATCTGGGGGCCCGCGCCTACGGGGTCGCCGCCGCGGCCCTCAACTATTTCGGCAAGCCGCTGGAGGAGCTGACCGCCGCCGAGGCCGCCTACCTCGCCGCGCTGCCCAAGGCCCCGTCCAGCCTGCATCCGGTCAAGAACCGCGAGGAGGCGCTGGAGCGTCGCCGCTACGTGCTCGGCCAGATGCTGCGCAACGGACATCTCGACCGCGCCGCCCATGACGCGGCCGTCGACGCCCCGCTCGCCACGGTGCTGGACGGCAGTCTGGAGCCCGTGGTGGCGCAGGTTCCGCCGCGCGACTACTTTTCCGAAGAGATCCGACGCCGTCTGCCCACGCGCCTGACCGGCATCAACGCGACGCTGCCCGAGGACGAAGCGCCGCTGGAGCGGGAGGGTCGCGATCTGCTGCTCGAAGGCGGCCTGGCCATCCGCGCCACCATCGAGCCGGAGATGCAGGCCGCCGCCGGCGTCGCCCTGCGCCGCCGGCTGGAGGCCTGGGATCGGGAGCGCGGCGGCTGGCGCGGCCCCCTCGCCCGGCTGGAGGCGGAGGCGCTGGCCGACGAGGCGGCCTGGCGCGACGCCCTCGCCCGCACCGAGGCCCCGCGCGACATTCCCGGCTGGCGCCCCGCCGTGGTGCTGGAGGTCGGCGATCGCAGCGCGCGCATCGGCATCGAGGGGGTGGAGGAGGACGCCGACGGCCACTTCATCCCCATGCGCGACGTGCGCTGGGCCCGCGAGGCCCGGCGCGGCGGCGGCCGCGGCCCCGAACCGCGCCGCCCCTCCGACGTGTGGGAGGTCGGCGACGTCGTGCTGGTCATGGCGATCTACGAGGGCGAGGGCGACGACCGCACGTTCGACCGCTGGTCCCTGCGCCAGCCGCCGCGCCTGCAGGGCGCCTTCATGGCCATGGATCCGGTCACCGGCCGCGTGCTGGCGCTGCAGGGCGGCTTCTCCTACGGCGCGTCGGTCTTCAATCGCGCGACGCAGGCGCTGCGTCAGCCCGGCAGCTCCTTCAAGCCCTTCGTCTATGCCGCCGCGCTCGACAACGGCTTCACCCCGTCCTCGGTGATCCTGGACGCGCCGGTGGTCATCGATACCGGCGGGCGGGAGCTGTGGCGCCCGATGAACGCCTCCGATCGCTTCTACGGCCCCACGCCCATGCGCACGGGCGTGGAGCAGTCGCGCAACGTGATGACCGTGCGCCTTGCGCAGACCCTGGGCATGGACAAGGTCGCCGATTATGCCGAGCGCTTCGGCGTTTACGAGAACATGCCCCAGCATCTGAGCTATTCGCTGGGCGCGGGCGAAACCACGCTGTTCCAGATGGTCGCCGCCTACGCCATGTTCGCCAACGGCGGCCTGCGGGTGGAACCGACGCTGGTCGACCGCGTGCAGGACCGGCGCGGGCGCACCATCTACCGCCACGATCCGCGCCTGTGCATCGGCTGCGACGAGCCCTTCCCCGAAGGCGCGCTGAGCGATGAGACGCCGTGGCCCGCGCCTGTGGCGCGGCGGATCATGGACCCCGTCACGGCCTTCCAGCTCGTCTCCATGATGAAGGGCGTGGTCGAACGCGGAACCGCCACCCGCCTGCAGGCGCTGGGCTTTCCCCTGGCGGGCAAGACCGGCACCACCAACGACGCGCGCGACGCCTGGTTCATCGGCTTCACCCCCAACCTCGTGGCGGGCTGCTGGATCGGCTACGACGAGCCGGAGCCCATGGGCCGAGGCGCCTTCGGCGGCACGCTCTGCGCCCCGGTGTTCCAGGAATTCATGGAAACCGCCATGCGCGACCGGCCCAAGCAGGACTTCGCCGCGCCCGAGGGGGCGGTCATGGTCAAGATCGACCGCGGCAGCGGCCGGCGCCTGTCCGACGACGCCTCCGGCCGCTACGTGTCGGTGGAGGCGTTCCGGCCAGGCGAGGCTCCGGCGGTGGGCGAATATGCCGGCGGCGAAGTCATCGGCGCCACCTTCGGCGTGACGTTCGGCCTCGGCGGCGACCTGCCCATGACGCTCGACACGCCTGCGCCGGACGCCGCCGCCCCCGCGCCCGCGCCCTCCGCCTCGGCCGAGGGCGGCGCGGCCGCCCCGGCGCGCCCGGCGCCGCCGCGCGCGCCCTCGGGCGGCTTCACGTCGGGCGGACTTTACTGATCCCGCCCACGGCGGCGCTTGCCCCCGCGCGCTCCGAGCAATAGTTACCGCCGGACCGATCGATCAGCCGAGGGTGTGCGCCGAATGCGTGCGGAAACAGCCGCTTTGATATCCGACATCGAGAAGTCGCTCGAGCTTTTGCGCCAGCGCCTCGGGTGGGAAACCGCCGAACATCGCCTCGAAGAGTACAACGCCATGTCCGAGGACCCGGCGCTGTGGAACGATCCGGCCAAGGCGCAGAAGCTGATGCGCGAACGTCAACAGCTCTCGGATGCGCTCGACGACGCCAGGGCCATCGCGCAGGAGCTCGACGACAATCAGGAGCTGATCGAGCTCGGCGAGATGGAGGACGACGCCGACGTCGTGGCCGAGGCGGAGGCGGCGCTCGCCACGCTCAAGGACCGCGCGGCCCAGAAGGAGATCGAGGCGCTGCTGAACGGCGAGGCGGACGGCAACGACACTTTCCTCGAAATCAACGCCGGCGCCGGCGGAACCGAAAGCTGCGACTGGGCGGCGATGCTGGCGCGCATGTACACCCGCTGGGCCGAGGCCCATGGCTACAAGGTGGAGCTGCAGTCCGAAACCGCGGGCGAAGAAGCGGGCATCAAATCCGCCTCCTACAAGGTCTCCGGCCCCAACGCCTATGGCTGGCTGAAGTCGGAAAGCGGCGTGCACCGGCTCGTGCGCATCTCGCCCTTCGACAGCCAGGCGCGGCGGCAGACCTCCTTCGCCTCGGTCTGGGTCTATCCGGTCGTGGACGATGCCATCGAGATCGAGGTTCCGCCCAACGAGATCCGCATCGACACCTACCGGTCGAGCGGGGCCGGCGGTCAGCACGTGAACACCACGGACTCGGCGGTGCGCATCACCCACCTGCCCACGAACATCGTCGTGACGTCGTCGGAAAAGTCGCAGCACCAGAACCGTGCCAACGCCATGGCGGCGCTCAAGGCGCGGCTCTACCAGATGGAGCTCGACAAGCGGAACGCCGCCATTCAGGAGGCGCACGACGCCAAGGGCGAGATCGGCTGGGGCAACCAGATCCGCTCCTACGTGCTGCAGCCCTACCAGATGGTCAAGGACCTGCGCACGAACGTGGAGACGTCGGACACCTCCGGCGTGCTCGACGGCGCGCTCGATCCCTTCATGGCCGCCGCGCTGGCCATGGACATGACCGGCAAGACCCGGGCCGAGGCCGCGGCCGAGGACTGAGCGCCGCGCCGCCGGTCGGGCCGCATGCGTTGGTCGCAGGCGACGTCGACGTCGGCGGCGTCGAACGTCTTTCCCGCTTTCGCCATCGACGGATCGTTCAAGGGGACCGTTGCGATGCGCTCCCCCGGTTGCCCGCCTTTCGGCGCGCCGGCCGGTTCGGTCGCGGTGGGGCCGTGGGACAGGCGATGGCTCATCGGCGGGTCTCGGCCGGGCGAGGACCCTCTCGGCCGCCCGGCCGGGCCGCTCTCCTCGGCGCGAAACGCAGGTTTCCAGATCGGCGCGGCGGGGGCGCGAGGCCGCCTTAACCTCCTTTTTCCTTCGAGGCGCCAAACCGTCTCGCACAGGGGCCGCCCCGCGCCGCCGCGCGCGAGTCGCCCCCGAGGGATCGAGAGATTGCGGGAGGCGCGCTGTGGACCAGCGGGACGACGGGCATCAAGACGAGGCCGACCACGAGCCGGGACCCACGGGCCGCTTTCCCTTCCACGGTCTGCTCGCCGCGCCCCCCGCGGCGCTCGCCGCCGGCGGCCTCGCGCTGGGGGCCGGCGCGCCGATCTGGGCCTCGGTCCTGGCGGGCTGGGCTGCGGGCAGCGCGGCGCTGATGCTCGTGCCCATCGGCGCCTACGTCCTGAACGGCCGCGCCGAACAACGGACGGAATCGACCGACGCCGCGACCTCCGCGCAGACGTCGTCCGAAGCGGCCGAGTCGACCGAGGCGGAGGTGCTGTCCTTCCCGCGCAAGCTGCGCACGCAGCACGCCCTGCGGCGGGAGATCAACAAGTGGCAGGACGACCTCGAGGACGAACTGGCCGAGGCCGAAGCCGCCCGAGGCGACACCGAGGCCTCGAAGCCGACCGGCTGAGGGCTCGCATGCGCCGCCGTTCCGAAGCGGGCGCAGCGCCATGTGCGCCGCGCTGGGGCAAAGGCAGCGCCTGTCGGGCTCGTCGCGCCTGACTGCGCCGTCCCGCGCCGGTGCGGGGCCGGGCCGTCGTCGCCGAACCGCGAAGGCGGCATCCCCATCGACGCGGCTCCGACGACTGGAGGTGACGCGGCGCGTCCGCGTATAGGACGGACGCGACGGGCACGCGGCCTGGCGGAAGCGGCCGCATCCTTGCGGCACAGTCCGCCAAAGACGGTCGACCGTCGCTACGAAAAGAAGGGGAAGCGGCGTGATCCGGCGTCGACGACGGCAGCGGCGCCGCCGAATCGTCTGAGCGACGCAGCGCCCCGAGGGTCGAGCGGACCGCCAAGGACCGCCGCTCCGGACCGCGCGACGGCTGCGCGTGAGCGCTCCGATCGTTGATGAGCGGACTGCCCGCATCCGATGCCGATGCCCCACGCCGCCGCCGCCATCGATCTCCGCGTCCGCTCGACGCTCCCAACGGCGTTAGAAAGCGCCCGCCAGCGACCGATGATAAAAACGCCCCAGACGGTCCAACCGCACGGCCCCTCCGGTCGAGCGCCTGCAAAGAGCGAACGACACATGCGTCGGAGATGTTCCGTCGCCGCTTTGACGGCCCAGCGCCGGGGCTGAACGAATGAGGGTTGGGCGCCGTTTCAACTCCGGGCGACAGGCCGCCCCCGGTGTCGGGCCGCGCCCGCGCATCAGCATGAGATCGGGTCAGCCGCCGTTCCCGCCGCCAAGTCGTCGCCCAGGGCCACGCGCCCGACGAACCTCGCGCGTCCCATCATCCCGCCGGCCCGAACGCGAACCGCCCCGCGGCGTCGGCCGCGGGGCGGTTCAGGTCGTCTTCGCGCTGCGCCCGGCGCCGGGCGCGGCAGCGACGGGATCAGGCGTCGCCCGACGCCTCGGGCTTGGGGGCCGGCGCCGGCTTGGCGGCCGAGGCGGCGGGCTTGGCCGCGGCCGGCATCGGCGCGCGCGCGCCGCCCTCGCCCAGCGGATCGTCCGAGCGCTGCACCGAGCCCTCGAAATGCGCGCCGCTTTCGATGGCGATGGTCTTGTGAATGATGTCGCCTTCGACCTTTGCGGACGAGGTCAGGCGCACCTTGATGCCGCGCACGCGGCCCACGACGCGGCCGTTCACCACCACGTCGTCGGCGACGATCTCGCCGCGGATCGTGGCGCCGTCGCCCACGGTCAGCAGATGAGCGCGGATGTCGCCCTCCACCGTGCCCTCGACCTGAATGTCGCCGGCGGTGGTCAGGTTGCCGGTGACCGACAGGTCGGCCGACAGGATCGACGGGGGCGCCTTGGGCTTGGGCGCGGCCGCCGGGGCGGGCGCGGACGCCGCCGCGGAGGGTGCGGCGGGCGCGGCGGGACGCATCGGCGCGCCCTCGTCGCCCTTGGCGTCGATGGGGTCGTTGATCTTCGACTTAGAGAACATTGCGCGCGGCCTCGATGTACTTCATCGGATTGACCGGCCGGCCATTCACGCGAATCTCGTAGTGCAGATGCACGCCCGTGGAGCGTCCGGTTCGCCCCATATCGCCGATCCGGTCGTCCAGCGCAACCCGATCGCCCACCTTCACGCGGGCCTTGTTGAGATGCGCGTAGACCGTTTCGAAGCCGAAGGCGTGGCGCACCTTGACCACGCGGCCGTAGCCGCTCTGCCAGCCGGCGAAGACCACCACGCCGTCGGCCGTGGCGTGGATCGGCGTGCCGCGGCGGCCCGCGAAATCGGCGCCCGCATGCATGCGCATGCGCCCGTTCAGCGGATCGCGCCGCATGCCGAAGCCCGAGGTGAAGCGCGAGGCGCCGCGCACCGGGTGGGCCAGGGGCATCTTGTCGGTGGCCAGGCGCAGCAGGCTGGCGCGCTCCAGCCCGCTCATCAGGCTGGTGACGCGGGCGGCATCGGCGCCGGCGGCCTCGGCGGCGGCCGGCACGCCGTCCTTTGCGGGCACGAAGGGGCCGCCCTGGCCGGAATAGTCGCGGCGCAGCCGCTCCACCAGTACGTCCACGACGAAGCCGGTGGCGGTCAGGGTGCGCTCCAACCCGCCC
>JBCBYE010000562.1:0-3246 GCA_039816075.1 Pseudomonadota bacterium
GGCGCCGCCGAGCAGGAACTTGGGGCCGCCGCCGTCGGCGACCGCAAGGGGCTCGGCCCCGCCGCCGCCGAAGAGCGCGCCGTGTTACACGCGCCCGGCGCTCATCACGTCGTCGCCGGCCAGGCCGTGCATCGCCTCGGACTTGCCGCCGAAGTTGGAGCGGCGATCCCAGGACATGTGCAGCTCGTCGTCGCCGTCGCCGCCGAAAACCACGAGGCGGTTCTTGATCACGCGCGCGTCGATGTCGGTCGGCGCGCCGTAAAGCGTCTGCAGCGCCGCGACGTCCAGCGGCCGGTAGCTGGATTTGAACCCGCCCTCGCGGGTGTGGGACATCACGGTGTGCCCGGTATCGTCGAGCCGGGCGGGCAGCCTGCGGTTCAGGGACGGATCGTCGAGGCCGACCGCGTGGCCTAGGCCGCGCAGCGCGCTCTCCAGCCAGGCGGCGCGGCCGCCGGGCGTCTCGTCCAGCCGTCGCAGGGCCACGTCCGACCCCGCATCCGCGGCCAGGGTGTTGGCCCAGCCCAGCAGAAAGCCGTCGGTGAAGACGCGCAGGCCGATATCGGCGACGCCCTTCACCTCCACCAGGGTCAGGCCGCTGACCTTGTTCAGCTCCTTGATCGCCTTGCGGAACATCTGGATCTCGTCCGAGCGGGGCTGAACGTAGTTCTGCACCAGCCGCTCGTCCGGCGGCTGGCGCGGCGGGACCCAGCCGGGCGCGACGCTCCAGGTCAGGACGACGGGCTTGCCGTAGGCGTCGCCGCGCGCCCAGGCGCCGTTCTCCAGCCAGGGCGGGATCAGCGCCTCGATCTTGCTTTTGCCGTAGCTGCGCATCGCTTGCCCTCAGCCCTCCAGAAGGTCGCGCTGCAGCAGGATCCCCTCGGGGTCGAACTGCGCCAGCGTCACGTCCCGCAGCAGCAAGGAGCCGGGACGGCCGGGCTGATCATCGCGCATCAAGCGCACGCCCAGCGGCGTCTCCTCGATATGCAGGTCGGACAGCTCGACCAGCAGCACGGCCGAGATCACGTCCTCGGCCGGGTCGAAATCCATGACCACGTCTTGGCCGTAATCGAACCGCTCCGTGGAGGGCGACAGGGGCAGGAACTCGAACCGGTCCGCCCCGGCCCCGCCGTAGAGGACGTCGTCCCCCCAGGTCCCGTGCAGGCTGTCGTCGCCGTCGCCGCCGTAGAGCGTGTCGTCGTCGTGGTCGCCCTCCAGCCGGTCGTCGCCCTCGCCGCCGTAGAGCACGTCGTCGCCGCCGCCGCCCTCGAGGCGGTCGTCGTCCAGGCCGCCATAGAGCGTGTCGGCCCCGACATCGCCGCGAAGGCCGTCGCGACCCTCGCCGCCATGCAAAAGGTCCCGGCCCGGGCCGCCGTAAAGGCCGTCGCGATCCTGCTGCCCGCGCAGGACGTCGTCGCCGGGCCCGCCCCACAGCTGGTCTTCGCCGCGAGAGCCCAGCAGCAGGTCGTCGCCGGGCCCGCCCGACAGCCGGTCGTCGCCGCGGCCGCTGCGCAGCTCGTCGTCGCCGTGGCCGCCTTCCACGCCCGCATCGCTGCGGCGTCCGCCCTGAACCGTGATCAGGTCGTCGCCGCGGCCGCCGTCGGCGACGCCGCCGCGGCCGAGCAGGCGGATCTCGTCGTCGCCGTCCCCGCCCAGCGCGACGCCGCGGCCGCGAACCTCCACCAGGTCGTTGCCGGCGCCGCCGTCATAGCGGCCGAGGGCGCCGATCACGTGGTCCCGACCGGCGCCGCCATGGGCGACCCGACCCTCGATCAGCAGGTCGCGGCCCGGCCCGCCGTAAAGCGCATTGCCCTGGCTCTTGAGGGCGCCCGGTTCCGCCCCCATGCGGCCGCCGTAAAGCACGTCGTTCCCGCGATCGCCGAACAGGGCGCCATCGCCCGCCTCGGCCAGCCGATCCGCGCCGGCGCCGCCATATCCGCGGCCGTCGCCTTTCTCGCCGCCGCCGAAGATCACGTCGGCGCCCTGCCCGCCATAGGTCGTGGCGCCGAAGGAGCTGCCATAGAGCTTGTCGCGCCCGCCGCCGCCCCACAGCTCGGACTCGACGCGCCAGAGGGCCGGGCGCAGCACGTCGTCGCCGGCGCCGCCATAGCTGCGGCGCCCGCCGATGAAGGCGTCGTCCCCGCCGCCGCCGAACAGCGTGCCCAGGCTGTCGCCGCGCAGCCGCGCGCGGTCGTCGCCGCCGTCGCCGTGAAAGGCGAAGCCGGCGGCGGCGCGGCCGGCGGCGGCGAAATCCTCGCCCTGCCCGCCCCAGGACCGCGCGGCGGAGCGGCCGTTGACCGCGATCCGGTCGTCGCCGGCGCCGCCGAACAGCTTCACGCCGCCGCCCAGCGCCGCGCGCAGCTCATCATCGCCGGCGCCGCCGTAGAGGGCGCCGCGCGCATCGTTGGCCGCGGCCAGCAGGTCCTCGCCGCCGCGTCCCTCCACCATGTGACGACGACCGAGCAGGCCCTGCGCCGCCGCCAGCGCGTCGTCGCCGTCGCCGCCGCGCAGGTGCAGCGTCTTGCCGCCGTCCGACAGGCGCACGGTCGCGTCGGCCCCGTCGCCGCCGTCGCCATAGGCCAGGCGCAGCGCCTGCGCGTCGAGCGCGCCGTAGGACCGCGTGCCCGGCGCCTCGCCCAGCTTGCCGAAAACCGTGTGCTCGGGATCGTCGAAGAGAAAGCCCAGCCGCCCCGCCCCGGCGGCCTCGCGCGACAGACCCACGGCGTCGCCCACCTCCGCCAGCACGCGCTGCGTCCATTGCGGCCCGGCGCCGGCGCGCACCGCCACCATCGCGCCGCTCTCGTCGAGGCGGTCGTGCCAGCCGCCCCAGAACCCGTCCTCGTAGACCGTCAGCGTCAGATGCGCCGGGCCGCCGCGGGGCACCTGCACGAAGGTCAGATCGGTCAGCTTTTCGATCTGGTCGAGCGCGCGGCGAAACGCTCCGGCTTCGGCGCCGGTCGGGCGGCCGTAATCGTCGGCCTTGCCGGCGGCGGGCGCGTCGCGCCGCGCGGGCCCGGCGGAGAAGGCGTAGGTCACGACCGTCTGCAGGCCCAGGCCGGCCCCGCGCAGGAAGCCGGCGCCGCCGGTCGGATCCACGTCCTCGAGCAGGTCCTCCGCATCGGATTTGCGGTATCGCCTCACGTTTCAATCCCCCGCCGCCGGCCGCCGGGCATGGCCCCCGCCTGCGTCGAACCTTCAAATCTCGCCCGGCCCCGTTCCGGCCGGGGCGGGCCTCGCAAACATCATGAA
>JBCBYE010000014.1:0-17688 GCA_039816075.1 Pseudomonadota bacterium
CGTCTATCTGCTGACCCGCGCGGCCCTGATGCATCAAAGCGTGGCGGCCGCGCAGGTGGCCCGCACTCTGGGCTGCGGGCCCTGGGGCGTGCTGTTCCGCGTCACGCTGCCCATGGCGCGGCCGGCGATCGCCGGGGGCGTGGCGCTGGCGTTGATGGAGACCATCGCCGATTTCGGCACGGTGGCGCATTTCGGCGTGCAGACCTTCGCCACGGGCGTCTATCGGGCCTGGTTCTCCATGGGCGACCGGGTGGCGGCGGCGCAGATCTCCGCCTGCCTGCTGGGTCTGGCGCTGGTTCTGGCGGCGCTGGAGCGGGCGCAGCGCGGGGCCGCCCGGCGGCACGAGGCGGGCCGGCGGGTGGAGGCGCTGGAGGAGCGCGCGCTGACCGGCGCCGCCGGCTGGGCCGCGGCGGCCGCCTGCGCCGTGCCGGTGCTGCTGGGCTTCGTGCTGCCGGCGGCGCTGCTGGGGGAGATGGCGCTCTATGCCGGGGCGGGCACGCGCTGGCCGCGCTATCTGGAATTCGCGACGAACACGCTGGCGCTGGCGGCGGCGGCGGCGGCGATCTGCGTGGCGGCGGCGGTGCTGATCGCCTATGCGGGCCGCCTGGCGCCGGGCCCGGGCGCGCGGGCGGCGGAGCTGGGCGCCTCGCTGGGCTATGCGGCGCCGGGGGGCGTGATCGCGGTGGGCCTGCTGATCCCGCTGGCCTGGCTGGACAATTCGGTGGACGCGGCGGCGCGGTCCTGGTTCGGCGTGGCGACGGGGCTGCTGCTGACCGGCTCCGCCGCGGGGCTGCTGCTGGCCTATATGGCGCGGTTCATGGCGGCGGCGCTGAACACGGTGTCGGCCGGGTTCGAGGCGGTGCGGCCGAGCCTCGACGCCTCCGGCCGCGTGCTGGGCCTGGGCGCCTGGGGCGTCGTGCGCCGGGTGCATCTGCCGCTGCTGCGCGGCAGCCTTCTGACCGGGGGGCTGATCGTCTTCGTGGACGTGGTCAAGGAGCTGCCGGCGACGCTGATGCTGCGGCCGTTCAACTTCGACACGCTGGCGGTGCAGGCCTATCGCCTGGCCAGCGACGAGCGGCTGGAGCAGGCGGCGTTCCCGTCGCTGGCCATCGCCGCGGCCGGCCTGATCCCCGTGGCGCTGCTGGCCCGCTCCATCCGCCGCTCGCGCCCCGGCAGCGGCTGAGCGGAGCGGAGCGGAGACGGTCGACCGAAGCAGGCCCCGGATCACGTCCGGGGCGCCGGTCGCCGGATGCGGCGCGGCCTGGAGGCCCCGCCGGACTTGGCGATGCACGCCGGGCGTCGACTGGACGCACGCTTGTGGAAGGCCTCCCCAAGGCCTTCTCAGCAAACCGCGCCCCCCCCATAAAAAGAACCGCCCTACGAGACCTGGCCAGCCGCGCCCCGCGCGGCCGCGGCACGAGGGGGCTCGATGCCCCCGAGGGGCGCACCCCCGGCGGGGGTCGCGCGCGACGCTTCAAGGCGCGCTCCGCCCGGGCTATGCTTCGCGGCATGACCGACCGCCCCCGCCATATCCCCGACGCCCGCTCCGCCCCCTTCGAGACGCGGGAGCGCTGCGCCATCACCGAGGTGCTCAACGACCCCGCCTTTCCCGGCGCCTCCCTCGCGCTGGCGGAGGTCGGGGCGGGGATCACCACCGAACGCCATGCGCTCGACGTGGCGGAGGCCTATCTGATCGTCTCGGGCCGCGGGCGGATGGAGGCGGGGGACCTGACGGCGGAGGTCGGGCCCGGCGACGCCGTTGTCATTCCCGCCGGCGCGCCGCAGCGCATCACCGCGCTGGGGGACGCGCCGCTGGTGTTCCATTGCCTCTGCGCCCCGCGCTTCACGCCCGACGGCTACACGCCCCTGGAGGACGCCCCATGAAGATCGACGGCACGCCCTACCGCACCATCTGGGAAGGCCTGGACGGCGCGGTGGAGATCCTGGACCAGACGCTGTTCCCGCATCGCTTCGAGACCGCGCGGCTGACCGACGTGCCGCAGGCGGCCCGTGCCATAAGGTCCATGCAGGTGCGCGGCGCGCCCCTGATCGGGGCGACCGCGGCCTGGGGCATGGCGCTGGGCATGGCGGCGGACCCGTCCGACACCGGCCTCTCCGCCGCCCATGAGGCGCTGATGGCCACGCGGCCCACGGCGGTGAACCTGCGCTGGGCGCTCGACCGGGTGCGGGCGCGGCTGGCGGCGCTGGCGCCGGCACAGCGGGCGGAGGCGGCGCGCGCCCTGGCGCGGGAGATCTGCGACGAGGACGTGGGCATCAACTCGGCCATCGGCGACCATGGTCTGACGCTGATCGAGGCCGTCGCCGCGCGAAAGCCCGCGGGCGAGCCGGTGCGCGTGCTGACCCATTGCAACGCCGGCTGGCTGGCCACGGTGGACTGGGGCACGGCCACGGCGCCGATCTACAAGGCCCACGATGCAGGCATCCCGGTGCATGTCTGGGTGGACGAGACCCGGCCGCGCAACCAGGGCGCCTTTCTGACCGCGTGGGAGCTGGGGCGGCACGGCGTGCCGCACGGCGTGATCGTGGACAATGCCGGCGGGCACCTGATGCAGCGCGGGATGGTGGACCTGGTGATCGTAGGCACCGACCGGACCACCGCCGCCGGCGACGTGTGCAACAAGATCGGGACCTATCTGAAGGCGCTGGCCGCCCATGACAACGGCGTGCCGTTCCACGTGGCCCTGCCCTCGCCCACAATCGATTTTTCGCTGGAGAACGGCATGGACATCCCCATCGAGGAACGCTCCGCCCGCGAGGTCACCCATGTTCCCGGCCTGACCGAGCGCGGCGACGTGGCGGAGGTGCTGCTGACGCCCGAGGGCTCGCCCGCCGCCAACCCCGCCTTCGACGTGACGCCGGCGCGGCTGGTGACCTCGCTGATCACCGAGCGGGGCGTCTGCCCGGCGACCAAGGCCGGCATCGCGGCGCTGTTTCCGGAAAGGGCGGCGGCGTGACGGAGGACGGCGGCGCGCAGGACGACGGGCCGCCGCATCCGGGAGCGCGCCTGCGGGAGGTGAAGGCCGGGTTGGGCCTCAGCGAGCAGGCGCTGGCCGACCGGCTGGGCTGCGGGCGGGGCGAAGTCGCCGAACTGCTCAACGCCCGGCGCCGCCTGACCGTGGTCTGGGCCCTGCGCCTGGCGCAGGGACTGGGCGAGGATCCTCGCCTCTGGCTGCGTCTGCAGATGGAACGCGATCTGTGGGAGGCGGGGTGGCGCGACGCGGCGCCCTCGGACGCCGCACTCGACCTTTAGGAGCCGCCGATGCACCCGAATCCCGCCTTTCGGAAGGCCGAGGACGATCAGAACCTGGACTTCGCGCGGACGCGCGGGTTCGGGGTGCTGAGCGTGAGCGGCGCGCAGGGGCCGTTGGCGGCGCATGTTCCGTTCGTGCTGTCGGCGGACGGGTCGCGGCTGATCACGCATCTGGTCCGCTCCAACCCCGTCGCGCGTGCGCTGCGCGACGGGGCCCTGCCGGCGCTGGTCGCGGTGTCGGGGCCGGACGGCTACGTCTCGCCTGACTGGTATGGCGCGGCCGATCAGGTGCCGACGTGGAACTACGTCGCCGTGCATCTGCGCGGGCTCCTGCGGCTGGAGCCGGAGGAGACGCTGCGCGACGTGCTGACGGAGATTTCCGAGGCGTTCGAGCCGCGGCTGGCGCCCAAGCGGCCCTGGACCATGGACAAGATGACCCCCGGCACGGCCGAGAAGATGATGCGCGCGATCATCCCCGCCTCCATGGCCATCGAGACCGTGGAGGGGACCTGGAAGCTCAACCAGAACAAGGACGCCGCAGCGCGGGAGAGCGCGGCGGAGGCGATGGAGGGCTCGGTAGGCGCCGAGCTGTCCGCGCTGGCGGCGATGATGCGCGCGCCGCCGGCCTGAGACGCCGCTGCGAGGCGCCCCGACGCCCGCTTCGAAAGGCGGGATCGCGGTCGCGGACATCGAGGTTGCGCCGGCCTTCGCCGCTTGGATAACTTTCGCCAATCGTTTGATTCATCGACGGGTTCGCGGCCATGGCCATCGTCAACATCTTCGAGATCGGCAACGGGGGCGGGTTCACGCTGGATCCCTTCGCAGCCGCGATCGGAAGCTACTCGGCGACGCTGTTCAACTTCTCGGAAAACTCGACCTTCGTGGAGCCGACCAGCGGCACGACCTTCACCGCCGCGGGCGACGCGGTCTTTCCGGACACCCTTGGACTTCAGGCGGACGCCGCCACCGCCGCCGTGCGCGCGACCCCGGTGGAGAGCTTCCAGATCCTGACGCCGGTGAGCGGCAGCTTCCTCGACTTGCTCGGCATCCAGGTCACGCTCGACGCGCCGCAAACCATGGGCTCGCTCGAAAACCTCAGCTGGGGCGTGATCCTCAGCGGCGACGACCGCATCATATGGGGCCTGAGCGCCGGGGCGGACCTGAACGGCGGCGCCGGCGACGACACGCTGACCGGCGGCGGGGGCGACGACACGCTGACCGGGGCCGACGGGCAGGACACGCTGGAGGGTCGCGGCGGCGCGGACGAACTGAACGGCGGCGACGGCCTCGACGAGCTCGAAGGCGGCGCGGGCGCGGATATGCTCTTCGGCGACGCCGGGGACGACGTGCTCGGCGGGGGCGCCCAGGCGGACACGATGTTCGGCGGAACCGGTTCCGACCTGATGGGCGGCGGCGACGCGGGCGACGAGATGTCGGGCGGCGGCGGCGACGATTTCATCGACGGCGACGAAGGCAACGACGTCCTTTTCGGCGGCCGCAACAAGGACACCCTCGAAGGCAAGACCGGCAAGGACCGCCTGTTCGGCGGCGCCCATGACGACCAGCTGTTCGGCGACGAGCAGGACGACCGGCTGGTGGGTGGCAGCGGCGACGACGAGCTGCGCGGCGACGACGGGAACGACGTGCTCAAGGGCGGCGCCGACGAGGACGACCTGAAGGGTGGCGAAGGCCAGGACCTGCTGGAGGGCGGGGGCGCCAAGGATTTCCTGGACGGCGGCGGCGACGACGACGAGCTGAAGGGCCAGGGCGGCGACGACCGCATGAAAGGCGCGACCGGCGTCGACGTAATGTTCGGCGGCGGCGGTGACGACATCATGTTCGGCGGCGGCCAGGGCGATGTCATGACCGGCGGCAAGGGCGACGACAGCATGGTCGGCGGCGGCGGCGACGACGTTATGAGCGGCGGCGACGACGGCGGCCGCGACACGCTGATCGGGCGCAACGGCGACGACAAGCTCTATGGCGGCGGGGGCGACGACGAACTCTACGGCGACGACGACGACGATCTTCTCGAGGGCGGCAAGGGCGACGACGAGATGCGCGGCCAGGACGGCGAGGACAGGCTTTTCGGCGGCAAGAACAACGACAGCCTCTCAGGCGGCGGCCAGGACGACGAGCTGCGCGGCGGAGGCGGCAAGGACACCCTCAAGGGCGGCGACGGCGACGACAGGCTCTACGGCGACGGCGGGGCCGACACGCTGGACGGCGGCAAGGGCGACGACATCCTGCGCGGCGGCGGCGGGGGCGACCGCTTCATCCTCGCCTGGCGCGACGACGGCGACAGGATCGAGGATTTCGGCCGCGGCGACCGGCTGTTCCTCGACGGCCGGCAGTTCCAGCAGGTCGGGGACGTTGCCGACCTGTTCGACTTCGTGTCCGGGGGCGCGCGGCTGGACGTGGGCTCGGGCCTCGTCGTCATCCGCGGCTTTCAGGAAAGCGACCTGGGCGACGTGTTCTTCGTCTGACCGCGGCGGGGCGGCTCAGTCGGACGGCTTGCGGCGAGGCTTCTTCGTCTTTTCGGGCTTGAAGGGGGCCATGCCGGCGCGGGCGAGCTCGTCGGCGCGCTCGTTCTCCGGGTGGCCGGCATGGCCCTTGACCCATTCCCAGACGACCTTGTGACGGGCCTGCGCCTCGTCCAGCCGCTGCCAGAGGTCGACGTTCTTCACCGGCTTCTTGTCGGCGGTCTTCCAACCGTTGCGCTTCCAGCCGCGCAGCCAGCCGGTGATGCCGCCTTTGACGTAGGCGCTGTCGGTGACGACGGTGATCTCGGTCGGGCGGCCCAGCGCCTCGAGCGCATGGATGGCGGCGAGCAGTTCCATGCGGTTGTTGGTGGTGTCGGGTTCGCCGCCGCTCAGCTCCCGCTCCTTGACGGTCTCGCCGTTCTCGCGGGCGACCAGCAGCGCGCCCCAGCCGCCGGGGCCGGGATTGCCGCTGCAGGCGCCGTCGGTATAGGCGAAGACCTCAGCCACGGGCGAAGACGTGGATGGCGGCGTCGGGCGTGCCGGCCCAGCCCGTCTCCACCTCCTGATGGTGTTCGAGCCATGCGAAGCCGGCCTCGGCCAGGAGGGTGCGCAGATCCTCTTCGGTCCAGTAGGCGTAGCGGCGGCCGAGGCGGTCGCGCGACTCGCCCTCGCCCAGCTTGACGCCGAGGTAGAAGAGGCCGCCGGGTTTCAGGGCGCGATGGATGCGCGTCAGCAGGCCTGGCAGCGCGTCGCGCGGGGCGTGCAGCAACGAGAAGGACGCCCAGACGCCGTCATAGGCGGCGACGTCGTCCATGTCTTCGAAGACGCCGACCTCGGCCGGCACGCCTGCGGCGCGGGCCCGTTCGACCAGCCCGGGGGACGCGTCGAGGGCGCGGACGGTGAGGCCGGCCTTCAGCATCGCCTCCGCGCCCCAGCCGGAGCCGCAGCCGTAGTCCAGCGCGTGACCGCCCTTGGGCATCAGCTCCACGAAGCGGGCGATGGAGGCGGCGTCGAAGGGGAAGCGGAAGCGCGCGGCGTAGTCCTGCGCCCCGGCATCGTAGACGGCGAGGGTTTCAGCGTCGGCGGTGGCGTCAGACATGGGCGTAGAGGTGGATCAGAGGCTCCACCTCGCCGGCCATGCCGGGGGCGGCGTCCTCGACTGTTTCGGCGACGGTGAAGCCGGCGGTCCGCACCGCGGCGCGCAGTTCTTCCTCGGACCAGTAGGCGTAGAGGCGGTTGAAGCGGTCGCGCTTTTCGCCCGCGCCCAGCTTCATGCCCAGGTAGAGGCGGCCTTCGGGGCGCAGGGCGGCGCGGATGCGGGCGAGGTGGTCGGGCATCTCGGCCTTGGGGGCGTGGAGGAGGGAGAAGGAGGCGAAGACGCCGTCATAGGCGGCGGTCTCGTCGAGGTCTTCGAACAGCATCAGCTCCGCCGCGACGCCGCGGGCCTGCGCCTGAGCGACGAGGCCGGGGGCGCCGTCGACGGCGCGGACGCGAAAGCCGGCGGCGGCCAGCATGGCCGAGGCCCAGCCGGCGCCGCAGCCGAGGTCGAGGACGCGGCCGCCCGGCGCCAGATCGGCCATGAAGCGCTGCAGGGGCGCGGGGTCCACGCCGTCGAAATCCTCGGCATAGCGGGCGGCCTGCTGGTCGTAGAAGGCGAGGGTGGGGTCGGTCATGCCGGCTCTCGCAGCACGCGGGGGACCTTGAATTCGACGTTCTCCTGCGCGGTCTCCACCACCTCCAGCGTGACGTCATAGCGGGCCTTGAAGGCGTCGATCACCTCCTGGATCAGCACGTCGGGGGCGGAGGCGCCGGCGGTGACGCCGACCGTCGCGGCGCCGTCGAGCGCGCGCCAGTCGATGTCGGCGGCGCGCTGCACCAGCTGGGAATAGGCGCAGCCGGCCTTTTTGCCGACCTCCACCAGCCGTTTGGAGTTGGAGGAGTTGGGCGCGCCGATCACCAGCAGCGCCTCGGCGCGCGGGGCCACGGCCTTCACCGCCTCCTGCCGGTTGGTGGTGGCGTAGCAGATGTCTTCCTTGTGGGGGCCCTTGATGGCGGGGAAGCGGGCCTGAAGCGCCGCGGCGACCTCGGCCGTGTCGTCGACCGAGAGGGTCGTCTGCGTGACGTAGGCGAGTTTTTGCGGGTCGCGCGGGGTCAGGGCGGCGACGTCCTCGACGGTTTCGACCAGAAGGACTTCGCCCTCGGGCAGCTGGCCCATGGTGCCGACCGTTTCGGGGTGGCCGTCATGGCCGATCATGACGATCTGCAGGCCGCGGTCGTGGTGGCGTTCGGCCTCGATATGCACCTTGGAGACGAGGGGGCAGGTGGCGTCGACGAACAGCATCTCGCGCCGCGCGGCCTCGGCCGGGACGGCCTTGGGCACGCCATGGGCGGAGAAGATGACGGGACGGTCGGGGGGGCACTCGTCCAGCTCCTCGACGAAGACGGCGCCCTTGTCGCGCAGGCCGTCGACGACGAAGCGGTTGTGCACGATTTCGTGACGGACGTAGACGGGCGCGCCCCATTTCGAGAGCGCCATTTCGACGATCTTGATGGCCCGGTCGACGCCCGCGCAGAAGCCGCGGGGGGCGGCGAGCAGCAGGGTGAGGGCGGGACGTGCCGATGCGGCCGGGCCCGACGCGGCATCTGGGGCGGCATCGGCGGCCGATGCGGCGTTGGCCGGGGCGGTCTGGACGTCGGTTTGGGCGGCGGTCTGGGCGGCGGTCTGGGCCGCATCCGGAGCGGGGGCGTGCGGGGCGGTCATGGCGGCGTCCTCGTCTGTCGGGCTCACGCCGGTTCGGGATACGCGGCGGCCGGCGCGGCCGCAATGATATCCGCCGGGGCGCGTCGACGGAGCGCCCTTCTTTCGCCGTATGATATGGTACATCTCCGACGTGATCGTTCATCGTTTTCCTTCGAGGGGACCCATGCGCTTTCTCGCCCGCAGCCTGATCGGTCTGCTGCTCGCCGCGCTCACGCTCGGCCTGATGGGCTATGGCGGCCTACGGCTGAGCGAGTCGATGCGCGCGGCGGAGGAGGGCAAGCCCGGACCGCGCGCGCCGCGGGAGCGGATCTATGCCGTGGAGGTCGCGCCGATCGTGGAGGAACGGCTGCGGCCCATGGTGGTGGCCTACGGCGAGGTGATGTCGGCGCGCCGGCTGGAGCTGCGGCCGGTTCGGGGCGGCGCGCTGACGGCGCTGTCGTCGAGTTTCCGCGACGGCGGACGGGTCGAGGCGGGCGAACTGCTGTTCCGCACGGACCCGGCCATGGCCCGCTCGGACCTGTCGCGGGCGGAGATCGCGCTGCACGAGGCGGAGGTGGAGGAACGCCTGGCTTCGGAGGCGCTGGCGCTGGCTCGCCGGGACCTGACCGGCGCGCAGGACCGCGCAGTGATCCAGGCCAACATACTGGCGCGCCAGCAGGATCTGCGCCGCCGCCGGGTGGTGACCGATTCGACGGTGGAGCGCGCGACGCTCGACAGCTCCTCGGCCGAGCAGGCGGTTCTGGCGCGCGAGCAGGCGCTGGCCGACGCCTCCAGCCGCGAAGCGCGGGCGGCGGTGGCGCTGGACCGGGCGCGCCTGGCGCTGGAGGATGCGCGCCGGGCGCTGGCCGAGACGGAGGTGCGCGCGCCCTTCGCCGGCATGCTGGCCGAAACGACGGCGGTGCTGGGCCGGCAGGTGAATGCGGGCGAGAAGCTGGGCGTGCTGATCGACCCGGCGGAATTCGAGGCGGCGGCGCCGGTGTCCAACGCCGAGTACGCGCGGCTTCTGGACGATCAGGGCGCCCTGCCGGAGCGGTCGGCGACGGTGACGCTGGACCTGGGCGCGCGCGAGGCGGTGTTCGAGGCGCGGCTGGCGCGGGCCGGCGCCGGGTCGGCGGACGCCAAGACCGGGCGCAAGCTTTACGCCCGGCTCGACGCCGCGGCCGCGGAGGCGCTGCGCGAGGGGGATTTCGTGACGCTGCGGATCGCCGAGCCGGAGCTGGACGGCGTGGCGCGCCTGCCCGCCACCGCGCTGACCGAAGACGGGCGCGTGCTGATCGTCGGGCGCGGCGACCGGCTGGCGGAGCGGGAGCTGACCATTCTGCGCCGCATGGGCAACGAGGTGATCGTGGGCGACGCTCCGTTCGGCCGGGACCTGGTGCTGCAGCGCCGGCCGGAGCTGGGCGCGGGCGTGAAGGTGCGGCCTGTGCCGGCCCAAGCGGCGGAGGCGGGCGAGGCGATGGCCGCGGCGCCGACGCGCCAGACGCTGGTGTCGCTGTCGCCGGAGCGGCGCGCGGCGCTGTCGGCACTGGTGCAGAGCACCGGCCGCATGCCGGCGGAGCGCAAGGCCGCGGCGCTGGAGGCGCTGGCCGCGCCTGAGGTGCCGCAGCGCCTGGTGGACCGGCTGGAGCGGATCGAGGCGGCGCTGTCCCGCTCGGGCGGCTGAGGGCGCCGCGGTGACGCAAGAGCCGGGCACGGCGGAGGGCGAGGCGGCGGCGGCGCCGGAAACGGCGGCGCAGGCGCGCGAGCGCGATGCGCGGCGCGGGGTCTTCGGCTATTTCGTGCGGCACGGCACGGCGGCGAACCTGCTGCTGCTGGCCATGGTTCTGGTCGGCGCGCTGGGCGCGAACCAGATCCGCGTGCAGCTGTGGCCCGACATCGTGGTGGACGTGGTGCGCGTCACCGTCGCCTGGCCGGGGGCCGGGCCGGACGAGGTGGACCGCGCCGTCGTGCAGGCGCTGGAACCGGGACTGCTGGCGGTCGACGGGCTGGATACGCTCAAATCCGTCGCCAAGGAACGGCGCGCGGATCTGACGCTGGAATTCCTGCCGGGCACGGACATGCTGGCCGCGGTGGAGGAGGTCGACGCCGCCGTCGCCGCCGCCGTCCTGCCCCGCGACGCGGACCCGCCCAAGATCCGCCGGCGGCCCTGGACCGGCAAGGTCACCGACGTGGTGATCCACGGGCCGGTGCCGCATGCGCAGCTCAAGCTCTACGCCTATGAACTTCAGGACGCGCTGCGCCGCCGCGGCGTGACCCGCGTGACGGTCGGCGGCGTGCCCGGCCCTCTGGTGCGCGTGCTGGCGTGGGAGGCGGAGCTGATGCGCCACGACCTGACGCTGGACCGCATCGTGCGGGCGGTGTCGGACGCGGCGGCGACGGATCCGGGCGGCAACACGCGCGACGGACGATCGCGCGTGCGCTCGGGGGCCGAATCCCGCTCGCCCGAGGCGGTGGGCGAGGTGGTGGTGCTGACCCGCGACGACGGCGCCAAGATCCGCGTTCGGGACCTGGCCGAGATCGAGGAGGCGGGGGCGGAGCGCGGCGCCCGCTACTACGTCGGCGGCAACGACGCGATCCTGCTGCGCGTGGATCGCGGGGCCGAGGGCGACACGATCGAGGTGCACGACAAGGTGCGCACCGCGGCGCGGGCCCTGCAGCGCACCCTGCCCGAGGGCGTGCAGGTGGAGCTGGTGCACACCTGGGCGCATCTGATCGAGGCACGCCTGGCGCTGCTGCTGGACAACGCCGCGCTGGGGCTGGGGCTGGTTCTGCTGCTGCTGTTCCTGTTCCTCAACGCGCGCACGGCCGTCTGGGTGGCGGCGGGCATTCCCGCGGCGCTGCTGGCGGCGCTGGGGATGATGTGGCTGCTGGGCGTGACGCTGAACATGGTCTCGGTCTTCGCGCTGATCGTGGTGCTGGGCATGGTGGTGGACAACGCCATCGTGGTGGGCGAGCACGCCGACGCGCTGGGCCGTCGGGGGTTGAGCCCCGCGGCGGCGGCGACGGGGGCGGCGCGGCGCATGGCCTCGCCGGTGTTCAGCGCCTGCGTGACCACGGTGATCGCCTTCAGCGCCATGTATCTGATCGGCGGGCGGTTCGGGACGATGATCTCGGACATTCCCACGACCGTCTCCATCGTGCTGATCGCGAGCCTGGCGGAGTGCTTTCTGGTGCTGCCCAACCACATGCGCCACGCGGTGGCGGGCGCGGGGCGGCGCCGCTGGTACGACGCGCCGTCGCGCGCGGTGAACCGCGGCTTCGACGCGTTCAAGGCGCGGGCCTTCCGCCCCTTCATGCGCGGGGTGATCCGCCTGCGCTATCCGGTGCTGGGCGGCGCGGTGCTGCTGCTGGCGCTGAGCGTGGAGCTGGTGGTGAATCGCGACGTCGCCTGGCGGTTCTGGTCGGCGCCGGAGCGGGGCAGCTTCGTGGGCAACGTCGCCATGATGGCCGGCGCCCAGCGCGAGGACACGCTGGCCCAGGCCGCCCTGCTGGAGGACGCGGTGCGCGAGGTCGGGGCGCAGCTGGAGGCCGAGCACGGCAGGAACCCGATCGTCTTCACCCTGACGCAGGTGGGCGGCAATGCCGGCCGGGGCCTGTCCATCGCCGAGGATCGGGAGAAGTATCAGCTGGCCTCCGTCAGCGTGGAGCTGATCGATGCGGAGGAGCGGCCCTATTCCAGCTACGAGGTCGCGCGCATGGTCCAGGACCGCGTGCGCCGGCATCCGCTGGCGGAGGTCGTGGCGTTCCGCGGCGACCGGGCCGGGCCGGGCGGCGACAGTCTGAGCGTGCGGCTGTTCGGGTCGGACGCCGAGACGCTGAAGGCGGCGTCGGAGACGTTCAAGCGCATGGCCTCGGCCATCCCCGAAGTGACGGGGCTGGAGGACACGCTGGCCTTCGACAAGACCGAGCTGACGCTGGAACTGACGCCGCTGGGCCGGGCGCTGGGCTTCACCCCCGAGGATCTGGGCGACGTGCTGTTCAACCGCCTGTCGGGCAAGGAGGCGGCGGAATTCCCGGTGGATCGGCAGACCGGGCGCATCGTGGTGATCCTGCACCGACTGGACCGCACGTCGGATTACCTGGAGCGGGCGCGCCTGCGGGCCCCCAACGGCAGCTGGGCGACGCTGAGCGAGATCGTGGACATGACCGCCTCGCCCGGCTTTTCGACCCTGCGGCGGGAGGACGGGCGGCTGACCGTCTCCGTTTCGGGCGAGATCGTGACGGAGGATCCCCTGCGGCTGGAGGCCATCGAGCGGGCGCTGGAGGAGGAGATCCTGCCGGCGATGGCCGAGCGGCATGCGGTGGAATACGTGCTGTCGGGCCTGAAGGAACAGGAGCGGCAGTTCTTGGGCGAGGCGCAGTATGGCATGTGGGCGGGCCTGGCGGGCATCTACGTGGCGCTGGCCTGGGTGTTCGCGAGCTGGACGCGGCCCCTGGCCGTGCTTCTGGCCGTGCCCTTCGGCCTGATCGGCGCGATCTGGGGTCACCTGTGGTGGGACGTGTCGATGAGCATGTTCTCCATCGTCGGGCTGATCGGCATGATCGGGATCATCATCAACGATTCCATCGTGCTGGTGACCACCATCGACGAGTATGCCGCGCGGCGCGGCATGAAGCCGGCGGTGCTGGACGCGGTGTGCGACCGGCTGCGGCCGGTGCTGCTGACGACGCTGACCACGGTCTTCGGGCTGATGCCGATGCTGTACGAAAGCTCGCAGCAGGCGCAGTTCCTCAAGCCCACGATCATCACGCTGGCCTACGGCCTGGGCTTCGGCATGGTGATCGTGCTGCTGGTCACGCCGGCGCTGGCGATGATGCAGCGGGACGTGGCGGCGGCGCTGACCTCGGCCCGGCGCATGGGCCGGCTGGCGCTGCGCCGACGCAAGGGGCTGGGCGGCGGCCGCGGCGCACAGGCGGCGACAGGCGCCTCTCAAGCCTAGGTGAACGCACCCTTTCCTTGAGCCGCCGCATCGTGGATGCTCCGTCCGAACACGCGGTTGGCGCTTCGGAGGGGCTGGCGCAGGCATGGCCGAGAAGATGACCCGGTTCGTCTGGCGTCATTCCGCGCGGGATCAGACGATCCTGCTGGCCGTCACGCTGTGCAGCTTCCCCATCATCTGGATGACGCTGGAGCTGCCCAAGATCATCATCAACGAAGCCATCGGCGGCGACGAGTTCCCCGTCGAGTTTTACGGCTTCGAGCTGGAGCAGATCGACTACCTGCTGGCGCTGTGCGGCCTTTATCTGGCGGCGGTGTCGGCGAACAACGCGGTCAAGTTCATCCAGAACCTGCAACGCGGCATCCTGGGCGAGCGAATGCTGCGGCGCATGCGCTTCGATCTGTTCCGACGGGTGATGGGCCGTCCGCTGCGGCGGCTGAAGGACACCAGCCCGGGCGAGCTGGTGCAGATGATCTCGGCCGAGCTGGCGCCCATCGGCGACTTCATCGGCGCGATCATCGTGACGCCGGTGGCCCAGGGCGGCAGCTTCATCGTCTATCTGAGCTTCATCATCGCGCAGAACCCGCTGATCGGGGCCGCGGCGCTCGCGCTCTATCCCGTTCAGGCCTACGTGATCCCCAAGCTGCAGGCCAAGGTGGTGGAGATGATCCGCCAGCGGCTGGCCAACATTCGCGCCATGGCGCGCGAGATCAACGAAAGCATCGACGGCGCCACGGAGGTGCGGGCCCTCCGGGCGCGGCGCTGGCACATGGCGATCGTGAACCGGCAGCTCTACGACAACTACAAAATCCGGCGGCGGATCTTCATCCTCAAGTTCCTCATCAAGTTCGTGAACAACGTCGCGAACCATCTGACGCCGTTCTTCATTTTTCTCATCGGCGGCTATTTCGTCATCGATGGACAGCTGGATATCGGCGCGTTGACCGCCGTTCTGATCGCCTACAAGGACCTCGCCGCGCCCTGGAAGGAGCTGCTGCGCTACTACCAGGACTTCTCGGACATGACGGCGCGCTATCAGAGCGTCATGGAGAACTTCGACGAGGATGGAGAGCCTGCGCCCCTGCGCGACGGCGCCGCCGTCGGGCCCCATGCGCTGGAGCTGAGCGGCGCGCGCGTGGACGGGTTCGCGCGCCCGGTGTCGTGCCATGCGCCCAAGGGCGCCTCGGTCGTGGTGGTGGGGGAGGATCCGTCGCAGCGCTCGGCCCTGCTGCAGGCGCTGAGCGGCTTGTCGGACGAGGGCGGCGAGACGTGGCGCGCGGGGACGCCGGTGCTTTATCGCGCGTCGGCCTACGTGCCTGGGGACCCGCGGATCTTCAGCGGCACCATCCGGGGCAACCTGCTGCAGGGCCTGATGTTCCGCCCGTTCCACGAGGCCGAGGAGAACGATCGGGCGGAGCGGCAGCGCGAGGCGGGACTGACGGGCGCGCCGCTGGACGACACCGCCGACGATTGGGTGAACCCCGATGAGGCCGGCTATCTCGACGCGGCCGAGGTGGAGGCGCGGATGATCTCGCTGGCCACCTCGTTGGGGCTGGAGGACGATCTTTACACCATCGGTCTGGGATCCCGCCTCAACGCGGATGCGGAACCGCGGCTGGCGGCGGACCTGCTGGAGATCCGCCGCCGCATCGCCGCATCGGAGGAGTTCGGCGAAATGCGCGCCGACTTCATCGACGTCTGGCAGGAGGGCGCCTACAACCCCAACGGCACGCTGGGGCAGAACCTGTTCTTCGCCATGCCGCGGGACCCCGAGGCCGCCTGGGCCGATTTTTCCGAGGACCGCGTCGTGCTGCGGGCGCTGGACGCGGCGGGGGTCAAGCGCACGGTGGTCGATCTGGGCGTGGACCTGTGCGACGCGCTGGTGAGCCTGTTCGAAGGCGTCGGCGCGGACAGCGACCTGTTCAAGCGCTACAGCCTGTTTCCGCGCGCCGAGACGCCGGCGATCGAGGGCATCCTGCGCAAGGCCAAGACCCGCGGCGCGGACAAGCTGAGCCGGGCGGAGCAGTCGCGCATGATCGCCGTGGCGTTCAGCTATTCCTCGGCCCGCTACCGGCTGGGCGTGATGCGCGCGGCGGGGCGGGCGGAGACGCTGCTGAACGCGCGCCCTGCGCTGCGCGAGGCCATCGCCCGCGACGACCGCTTCGTCACGCTGGATCCGGAGAACTACGTGGCGGCGCTGTCGATCGCCGACAACGTGTTCTTCGGCCCAGTGAAGGTGGACCGGCGCGACAGCTGGGGCCCGTTCAAAAGCCGGGTGGACACCCTGCTGACCGAAATCGACCTGCGCCGCCCGATCCTGCGTGCCGGCCTCGATCAGGCGGTCGGGGACAACGGCGCCACGTTCAACGCCGCGCAGCGCCGCAAGATGGGCCTGGCGCGGGCGCTGATGAAGAACCCCGGCGCGCTGGTGCTGGACGGCATGGCGCCGTCGGGCGGCGCGGGGGATCTGGCGATCCGCCGCCTGCTGCGCGGCCTGCTGGAGGACGGCGCGGGCGACGCGCCGGCCCTGGTCTGGGGCGCCGCCGGCGAGGACGCCGCCCCGGACGCGGATCACGTGATCCGCATCCTGCCCGACGGCAGCGTGTCCGAGGGCCCGCCCGCGGGGCGGGACCCCGAAGCGCGCGCGGTTGACGGGGGTTGAAATGACGGCGGATAGTGTAGCGTCCAAGGGGGAGAAAGCCCGATGAAATTCGAGGCTGAAGTCAACGCGCTGCAGCGAACGCCCATGTTCCAGGGCGTCGACCCCTCGCGGCTGCGTCTTCTGGCCTTCATGGGCGAGGATCGCACGTTCCGGGACGGCGAATACGTGGTGCGGCAGGGCGAGACCTCGGACAACGCCTACCTGATTCTCGAAGGCGGCGCGGACGTGGTGGTGGAGTTCGTAGACACCTCCTCGATCGTGGCGCGCCTGAAGGAGAGCGAGGTGTTCGGCGAGATCGCGATGCTGTGCGAAACGCCGCGCACCGCCTCGGTCCGCGCGTCGGGCGAGATGCGGACCCTGATGTTCGAGCGCGAGGGCATGCTGCGCCTTCTGCGCGAATTTCCGGAGATGGCGGTGGAGATGTCGCGGTCGCTGGCGCAGCGGCTGGAGCGCACGACCATGGAGCTGGCGCGCCTGCGGTCGGCCAGCGGCCAGGGATGAGGCGCGGGACGAGATGAGGCGCGGGACGGCATGAGGCGCGAGACCACATGAGGCCGGGGCGGACGGCATGACGGGCAAGGCGGCATGACCGATGGCGGCGGCATGCGCCTGACGATCTGGGGGGCCGGGGGATCGGCCGCCACGGGCGATCCGTCGCGCGCGCGCTGGGGCGGCGACACCGTCTGCTTCGAGCTGCGGCGCCCGGGATCGGACGTGCCGCTGATCCTGGACATGGGCTCGGGCGCGCGGCAGCTGGGCCTGCATCTGGCCCGGCAGGCCAAGGCCGCCGGACGCGCCCCGCGGGCCGAGGTGCTGCTGAGCCATTTCCACCTGGACCACGTGATCGGCATGCCGTTCTTCGCGCCGTTCTACGACGCCGAGGCGCGGGTGGGTCTGCATTCCGGCCTGGTGGGCACGCCCCATGAGCTGGAACGGGTGCTGACCACGCTCGCCTCCTCGCCGCTGTTTCCGATCCGACCGCTGGACATGGGCGCCGCACGGTTCCGCTGCTTCGAGCCCGGACGTCGGTTCGAGGCGGCGGGGTTCCAGGTGACGCCGTTCGAAACCTGCCATCCCGGCGGCTGCACCGGTTTCCGCGTGGAATCGCCCGAGGGCGTGATCTGTCTGGTGGGCGATCACGAGCATGGCGACGCGCGCATCGACGCCGGCGTGCGGGAGATGGTGCAGGGCGCGGACCTGATGATCTTCGACGCCACCTATGACGACGAAAGCTACGAGAGCTTTCGCGGCTGGGGCCATTCGACCTGGCAGAAGGGCGTCGCCCTGGCGGCCGAGGCCGGCGTGGGCCGCACGATCCTGCACCACCACGCGCCCGAACTGGACGACGACGCCATGGACGCCCGCCAGGCGGTCATCCAGGCGCAGAGCCCCAACGCCTGGCTGGCGCGTCAGGGCCGGGTGATCGAGCTGAAGGCCGGCGCCACGGCCGAGGTGGCGTAGGCGTAAACGCTACAAATTGGGGTTCTCAACAGAGCAACCCCGATATCTTCGATCAAAGCTGTTTTAGAATCAGAGCAAATCTGAGAAAAATGCGGGTGCGTGATTGAAGC
>JBCBYE010000153.1:0-8264 GCA_039816075.1 Pseudomonadota bacterium
CCGGGCGTGGGCAAGACCGAGGCGGCCAAGGCCATCGCCTCGATTCTCGCGCGTCGGCTGATCCGCCTGCAATGCTACGAGGGGATCGACGCCGCGCGAGAATCGAGGCGATGGCCTTGGCCGCCTCGGTCTTGCCCACGCCCGGCGCCCCCTCCAGCAGCAGGGGCTTGCCGAGGCTCAGCGCCAGCCAGGCGGCGGTCGCCAGCTCCTCGTCGGCCAGGTACTGCGCCTCGCGCAGCGCCTCGGCGAGGGCCTCGGGACCGTCGAGCCCGGGAATGCGGCGCACCGCCATGGCTCAGCGTGCGCCGTGGCCGGCGGCGGAGCCGAGGGCGCGCTGCGCGTTCGGCGCCGGTTCGCCCCGCGACAGGCCGCCCGACCGCGCGCCGCCGTTGGCCTGCAGGGCGCGCAGCACCTTCTCCGGCGTGATCGGCAGGAAATCGATGCGCACGCCCACGGCGTCGTAGACGGCGTTGGCCACGGCCGGCAGCACGGGGTTGGCGCACATTTCGCCCGGCCCCTTGCCGCCATAGGGGCCGTCCGGGGCCGGACGCTCCAGAATGGCGATGTGGTGCGGCGGGATCTGGCCCGGACCGGGCATCAGGTAGTGGTTGAAGTCGTCCGGCCCGTGGGCGCGGTCTGGATAATGCGGCTCCGTCGTTTCGAAGAGCGCATGGGAATAGCCCATCCAGGCGCCGCCGATCAGCTGCTGCTCCACCAGCTTGGGGTTCAGCGCGCGCCCGACCTCGTAGGCCGAGTTGATCTCCAGCACCGAAACCTCGCCGGTCTCGTCGTCCACCTCGACATCGGCGACCAGCGCGGCGTGGGCGAAGCAGGAGACCGGCGTCATCTCTCCGGTATCCGGGTCGACGTCGGACAGCGGGATCAAGAAGATGCCGCGGCCGGACACCGTGCGCCCCTGCTTGAACTGCGCGGCGTTGGAGGCGGCCTGCACGGTGATGGACCGATGCGGCGCGCCCTTGACGTGGATGTTGCCGGCCCCGTCGGTCTCGAGATCGCCGGCATCGACCTCCATCTCCTCCGCAGCGGCCTCGAGCAGAACGTTGCGCGCCTCGGTCGCCGCAGCGATCACGGCATTGCCGACGCGATGCGTGCCGCGAGAGGCGAAGGAGCCCATGCAGTGGGGCCCCGTGTCGCTGTCCGCGGTGTCGACGTAGACGTCCTCCACCGGGATCCCCAGCGTCTCCGCCGCGATCTGCCGGGTCACGGACTTCATGCCCTGGCCGAGGTCGATGGAGCTGAGAGCGACGGTGAACTTGCCGTCGGGGTTGGAGTGGACGAGCGCCTGGCTGGGGTCCCCGCCGAGGTTCATGCCGATGGGGTAGTTGATGCAGGCGAAGCCGCGGCCGCGGTGCAGGGCCATGTCAGCGCCTCCTCGTGCCGGAAGTGAAGGGACGCGCCCCGGGCCGGCGGACGCCGCGGGTGAAGGGCGCGTCGGGGCGGTGCACGTCGGGGGACGAAGCTCCGGGCGCGGCGCCGCTTGGGTTTGCGGCCGGCGCGTCGGGCGTTGCGCCGGTGGCGGGCGTCGGGTGCGCGCCGGGCGGCGGGCCGGGACGCTCCGTGGCGGCCGAGGCCGGGGGGGGCGCCGGCGCACGGGACGGCGAGGCCTCGGGCGGGGTGGCGAAGGACGGCCACGGCGAATGCCGGGGGGATCCGCCCGCCGGCGATGCGGGAGCCGACGACGGCGCGCCCCCCGACGGATAGGCGGGCGTTCCGCTCGACGCATAAGCGGGCGTTCCGCCTGCGGCATAGGCGGGCGTTCCGCCGGCGGCATAAGCGGGCGTTCCGCCGGCGGCATAGGCAGGCGTTCCGCCTGCGGTGTAAGCGGGCGTTCCGCCCGACGGATAGGGCGGCGGCGCCGAGGCCGCGCCGGGCGCCGCCGCCGGACCGGAACCCGGGGTCGGTGCGGCGGAGGAAGACGGTCGGGACGCCGAGGCGCCGTCGAAGCCGCCCCCAAATCCGCCCGCCGGGGTCGCGCCGCCCAGCCGCGCGCCGATGCGTCCGTCCGCATCGGTCGCCGTCAGCGCCGGGATATCCGCCCGCCAGCCCTCGCCGCCGCCGAGCATGGAGCTCTGCGAGGCCGCCTCGGCGCTGATCGGCCAGCCGGCCTTGGCCGCCGCCACCTGGCAGCTCTCCACCAGCGCGCAGTTCTTCGCCAGCCGCCGATGCGCCTTCATGTCCCCGTCGCGATAGGCGTTGAGGATGCGGAGCTCCACCGGGTCCAGCCCCACGGCCTCGGCCACCTTGTCCATGTGGCATTCCATGGCGAAATCCACGCCGGTGATGCCGAAGCCCCGCATGGCCGTGGCCGGCGTGCGGTGGGTGAAGACGCAGTAGACGTCGGCCGAGACGTTGGGGATCGTGTAGGGACCGGGCAGGTGCCCGACGCTCTTGATCACCGCGTAGGAGGACAGGCGCGTATAGGCCCCGCTGTCGAAGAAGCCGCGAAAGCGTCGGCCGAGGATGCGCCCGTCGGCGGCGACCGCATCGGTGATCTCCCAGGTTTCGCCGCCGCGAGGGGCGCCGACCTGCATCTCCTCCTCTCGGTCCCACATGTACTTGACCGGCCGCCCGGTCTTCATCGCGCCGAGCACCGCCAGCGGCTCATGCATCGAGTCCACCTTGCCGCCGAAGCCGCCGCCGACGGTCCCGCCGATGAAATGCAGCCGGCTGGACGGCAGTCCCGTGATCTTGGCCGCCGTGCCGAGCGAAAAGAACAGGCCTTGGGTGGAGGTGTGGCAGACGTAGCGTTCGCTGGTCTCGGGCGCCGCGATGGCGCCGCATGTTTCCACCGGCGCCTGTTCGATGGGGCTGATGCCGTAGCGGCCCTCGACCAAATGCGCCGCCTCGCGCACCGCCTTGTCGAAGTCGCCGAAGCGCAGCTTCTGGTGGTCGTAGCGGTCGTGATACTCGAACGCGTTGCCGGGATAGGCCGGGTTCACCTGCGGCGCGTCGGGTTCGAGCGCCGCGTAGACGTCGAGGACATGGGGCAGAGGCTCCCACTCGATCCGCGCAAGCGCCACGGCGGCGCGTGCGGCGGCCTCGCTCTCGGCGATCACGGCCGCCACGGCCTCGCCCCGGAACCGGCAGACGGACGTGGACAGCACTTCCTCGTCGTCCTTGCCGAAATCCATCAGCGAAAGAAGCGTGTTCAGGTTCACCGGCACGTCGCGCGCGGTCAGAACGCGCACCACGCCCGGCGCGCTTTCCACGGCGGAAAGGTCCATGGACCGGATGCGCGCGTGGTGGTGCGGGCAGCGCACCGCCCGCATGTGCAGCAGCCCCTCGAAGAGATGGTCGTCGTAGAAGCGCGTGCGCCCGGTCACGTGGCCGAGGATGTCCTGGCGCCGGGTGGGCTTGCCGATTTCGTTGAGGTCGTCGTCGCGCTCGTCGGCGAACAGGTCCTTGCGGAACTCGATGGAGGTCATCTCCAGCCCCCCGCGACGTTGGAGCCGGAGAGGCGCGCGGCCGCGGTCAGCACCGCCTCCACGATCGGCTCGTACCCGGTGCAGCGGCAGATGTTGCCCGACAGCGCCTCGATCACCTCGTCGCGGTCGGGCCGGGGGTTGCGATCCAGCAGCGCCTTGGCGGCGGCGATCATGCCGGGGGTGCAGTAGCCGCATTGGGCGGCGAAATGCTCCATGAAGGCCTCCTGCAGCGGATGCAGCGCCTCGCCCGCGATGCCGCCGGGGGATTGCACGTCGCGGCCCTCGACCTCCTCGGCGAGCGTCAGGCAGGCGAGCCTCGGGCGCCCGTCGATCAGCACCGTGCAAGCGCCGCAGGTCCCCTGGCCGCAGCCGTACTTGGCCGAGAGATCGCCCAGGCCCCGGCGCATCACGTCGAGCAGGTTGGCGCCCGGGTCGGCGAAGGTCGCCGCGGCCATGCCGTTGAGGCGGAACTGAACGGGGGTCTTCGTCATCGTCCGGTCCTCATGCCATGTCCTCCAGCAGGCAGCGGCGCAGCTGCACGCCCGCCACCTCCGCCCGGTACCAGGCGGAGGCGAGCGGATCGTCGGGCGGCGACAGACCCTCGGCCGCTGCGGCGCAGGCCGCGGCGACGCCGGCGTGATCGCGCCGGGCGCCCTCCAGCGCCCGTTCGGCCGCCGCGGCGCGCAGGGGGTGCGGCCCCATGCCCGCGAACGCGATCGCGGCGCCGGAGACCCGAGAGGGCGCGCCCGGCGCCTTGACCGCCACCGACAGGACCGAAACGCCCTTGGGCTTCACGCGCGACAGCTTGCGGAATCCGAACTCTCCGCGCCGCGGCCGCTGCAGCGACAGCGAGGCGACCAAGCCCACGCGGTCGCGCTGCGCGAAAAGGTCGGCGAGCGGCATCTCCCGCCCCTCCGCCAGGCGCGCCACGGCGCCCAGCGCCAGCAGCGCGGCGGCGAAATCGCCGTAGGGATGCGGCGCGAACAGGTTGCCGCCGACGGTCGCCGCCTCGCGCACCGCGGGGCCGCCGACCAGGCGCGCGACCGGGTGAAGCGCCGCCAGCTCGCGCGACTCCAGCACCTGGGCCAGCGTCGCGCCGGCGCCGATTTCGATCCGGTCGCCCTGCGCGCTCAGCGCACGAAACGCCGGATCCGTCGTGCGCACCAGGCGGGGCGCGCCGAAACGGCCGTAATTGGCGTCGCGCATCGCCACGGTTCCCCCGGCCATGAAGCGGGCGCCGCCGCGGGCCAGCGCGGCCGCCGCCTCGGCCAGCCGCGGATAGGTTTCCACCGCCTCGATCATGCCGCCTCCAATCCCATATGCGTCCGGATCGCCGCGAAGCCGGCGTCGTAGATGCCCTCGCGTACCAGCGCGCTCAGCTCCGCCGCGCGGCCTGCGGGCGCGTCGAAGCGGCTCTCCCATTCCCAGAACGTCGCGTCGCCGTCCGTCACCGGCATCAGGCGCGAATGGGCCACGTAGTTCAGCAGCGGAATCGGCGTATCGAGCAGGCAGTAGCTGAAGGTCATCTCCATGTCCGACAGCGCCAGCAGCTTCTCGCGCAGCTCTTCGCCTCCGGCGAGGCGAAAGGCGCGGATGCAGCCGACCTCGTCGGCGGCACGGCCGCGCTCGACCTGGCTTTCGGCCACCGCCGGGTGCCACCGATCATGGCCGTTGAAATCGCGCAGCACGTCCCAGACCGCTTCGCAGGGCGCCTCCAGAACCGTGCTGCGACGCACGCGGGGCATCAGCCGAACCTCCGCTTGAGCGCATTGAAACCGGCCTGAAAGACGTCCGTGCCGATGCCGTTCACCAGATCGTCTTCCGCGTCCGGCGCGCAGTCGAAATCGGCGGACCATTCGGCGAAGGTGCGGTCGCCGTCGGTGACCGGGGTCAGGCGCAGGGTCGCCGTGTAGTCGGTCAGCGGCATCGGGCTTTCGAGGATCGCGTACGTGCAGAACAGGTCGTAGTCGCTCAGCCCCAGCAGCTGTTCGCGGATGTTGTCGCCGTTCTGCAGGTTGAAGTTGCGGATGCAGCCGACCTTGTCGGCGGGCAGCGCGTCTTCGATGCGGCTGTCGCGGATCGCCGGGTGCCAGTTGGGCAGTCCGTTGAAGTCGCGGACGCGGGCCCAGACCTCGGCGACCGGGGCCCCGATGATGGAGGAGGCGTAGACGCGGGCCATCTCCGATCAGCCCTTCGCGCCGGAGGGTTTGCCGCCGCCGGACGGCTTTTGCTTGGAGATCTCGCCCGCCACGCGCGTCATGTCCGAGGCTTCGCGGATCAGCCCGCCCTGCTTGGCCAGGTTGGATCCGTCGATGCCGATATCGCTCAGCAGGCTGTCGATGAAGGGCGCCTGCACGCGATAGCGCAGGGCGGAGTTGATCACCTCGTCCGTGGGAGAGCGTCCGCCCCCTCCGCCCGGAGCCGGCATCACCTCGCCGTCCGGGCCGAACACGAAGCCGCCGCCGCCGGAGCCGCCGCCGAGTTCCATGATCTTGATCTCGTTGATCTTCTCCAGCGGCTTGACCGAGGCGGCGACGATGCCCTCCACATGCTCCAGCATCTTGCGCTTGAAGAGGGAGGCGCGGGCGCCGTCCGTGAGGACGTTCTCCGCCTCGTTGACCAGGCGCTGGGCCTCGGCCTCCACCGCGGCGCGGATCTTGGCCGCTTCGGCGGCGAGGCGGGTTTCCTCGGCGGCTTTTTCCGCGATCTCCACGTCCACGGCGCGGCGGCGCTTGGCGGTCTCCGTCTCCCGCGTGGTGGCGATCCGCTCTTCGGCCTCGGCGGCGCGGGCTTCGGCCAGCTTGGCCTCCGCCGCCGCCGCGCTTTCGTCGAGCGACTTCTTGTAGAGCTCGATGGCCTTGTCCATCGAGGCGGTTTCCACCGCCCGCTCGCGCTCGATCTCCAGCTTGCGCCGCTCGGTCTCGTGGCCGATCCGCGCGTCGTCGAGGCCGCGCTCGGAGGCGATGCGCGCGCGCTCCACCTCTTCCTGGCTCGCGATCTCGGCCTCGCGCAGGGCCTGCACGCGGCCGATCTCCAGCTGCTCGGTGGCGCGCTTGCGCTCCAGCTTGGCGGCGTCGAGCGTCTTCTCGCGCTCCACGTCGGCCTTTTCCGCATCGCGCTGGGCGGCGATCTCGGCGGCGCGCAGCTTGGCCTCGGCGGCGGCGCGCTGGGCCTTGGCCGCGGCCACCTCGATCACGCGGCCTTCGTCGGCCTTCTCCACTTCGGCGCGCTTGCCGATCTCGGCCTGCTCGCGGTCGGCCGACGATGCGATGCGCTCCTTTTCCAGCCCCAGTTCGGTGGCGATGCGTTCGCGCTCCACCTTGTCGCGGCGGGCGAGCTCTCGCGCTTCGACCGTTTCCTCCTTGGCGATCTCGGTCTGGCGCACTTCCAGCTCGGCGCCGATCCGTTCGGCGTCGAGCGCCTTCTTCTGGGCGATCCGGGCGGCCTCGACCGCCTCCTCGGCCCCGATGCGCGCCTCGTCCAGCGACTTGTCGCGGGCGATCTCCAGGGCGCGAACGGCTTCGTCGCGAGCAATGCGGTCGGCGAGCGTGGCCTTTTCCGTCTCGATCCGCTTCTGATCCACCAGGCGGCGGGAGCTGAGCTCCGCCGTCTCGATGGCTTCGTCGCGTTCGATCTCCCGCGCCCGGATTTCCGAGGCCTTGGAGATCTGCGCGGCCTCGACCGCCTTGGTCTGGGCGATGCGCGCGGCTTCGGCGGCCTCGCGGGCCTGGGCCTCGCGCCGCGCCGTCTCGGCCTCGGCGGCCAGGCGGCGGGCGTCGATGCTTTCGCCTTCGGCGATGCGCGCTTCTTCGACGACGCGCCGCGCTTCGGTCTCGGCTTCATCCACGGCGCGGTTGCGGGCGATCTCCCGCTCCCTCACGTCCTGCTCGTAGGCGATGCGGTCGGCCGCCACCTTCTTTTCCTGCGCGATGCGGGCGGCTTCGACGGCCTCGCGGCGGTCGATCTCGGCCTGTTCCAGCGCCTGTTCGCGGGCGACTTCCAGGCGGCGGGTCTCGCGCTCGCTTTCGATGCGCTCGGCCGCCAGGGTCTTTTCGCGGGCGATGCGGGCGGCCTCGACGGCCTGCTCCGCGGCGATCTCGGCCGCCTCCAGGGCCTCGCGGCGGGCGATCTCAAGCGCGCGCACCTCTCGGTCCGAGGCGATGCGGTCGGCGCTGACCGCCTGCTCTTGCGCGATGCGGAGCTTTTCGACCGCCTCACGGGCGGCGATTTCGGCGGCGTCCACGGTCTGCGTGCGCTCGATCTCGCGCTGTCGAACGGCCTCTTCCTGCTCGATCCGGGCGCGTTCCGTGGCCTCGCGCGCTTCGATCTCCGCGGCTTCCACGGCGCGTTTGCGGGCGATCTCGCGGGATTCCGTGTCCTGGTCGCGGGCGATCCTAGCCTCCGCCAGCCCCTTCTCCTGGGCGATGCGGGCGCGCTCGATGGCTTCGGCGGCGGCGATGTCCGCGCTCTCCGTCTCCTGCCGGCTGCGGATGCGCGCCTTTTCGACCGCCTCGCGCGAGGCGGCCTCGGCCTCGTCGAGCACCCTCGACCGTTCGATCTCGCGGCTGCGGACCTCCCGCTCGCTCTCGATCCGAGCCTGGGAGATGGTCTGCTCATTGCTGATCCGGCTGGTTTCGATGGCCTCGCGGGCGGTGATCTGGGCGCGCTCGGCCTCGGTGTCGCGCTCGGCCCGCTCGCGGGCCAGTTCGGCGCGCTGCTGGGCGCGGCGGAACTCGACTTCGCGCTCCTGCTCCAGCCGCGCCCATTCGCTCTCGCACCCGCAACCTCGAGGCCGAAAAGCAGGCCCTCGAGATCGAG